>CANHBA010000010.1 GCA_947458985.1 Flavobacteriales bacterium | reverse complement strand
GAACCTTCTTTGTCAAAATGCTCTGTAAAACCTCCGAAAGGCTCGAGAATAATTTCACCTGTGGAAAGGAGTTCTTTACCGCCAGAAGCCAACCACTCTTGTTGCGTGTAGTATCCACCTTGAGCGCCATACAAACCATCTGTATCTAAGTAACCAGTTGAGGTAGACTTCACGCCAAAGCGAGGACCGAAAGCGAATTCCCAATTTGCTTTACCAAAACGAAAACCATTCAATAATGAAAAAGAAGGTATGAACTGACTTTGCTCTAAGCCTGAAATATTGACAATCCCTTCAACTAACGCTGAGAAATTTTCTGTACCTACGTATTGTCCTTCAATTTGATAACCAATCATAGAGGTAAATGGCTGGATACCCAAACCGCCGTATATTTCCGGACGCGTTGCAAATTCTGCTACGTCGCCTGTCATGGCTGCAAAACCAATGCGCGGACCTGAATTGTTGATTTTACCGATGTTGTTAGAAGTAATGACCTCGTTTTTAAAGGCTAAGCGATCAGAAAGTACTTTATCGACCGTGAGGCCATGCATGTCTGCCAAAACGATTTCTACCATGCGTTGTACCTCCAACTCTTGGTTGTCAAACTCGCGAACTGAAGATTTGTAAAGTGCTTGCCCTTTGACATCAATGATTTTGATAGTCACGACAATTTTGTTACCTAAACCGTCAATAGATCCAGACATAACGTAATCTACTTTGAGTTCTTCACCAAGTTTAGCAAGACAAGTTTGGCCATAACAACCCACTTTATATTCTTCTTTTGCTTTGATGACTTCGTTCATGTCAAACTCATCGTAAACTTTGTACTTATTGATTTTGATGAGCTCAAGGCGCATCATTTTTGCCACTGATTCTGGTTTTACAGTTAGGGCGTTCACATTAGGATTCGCAACGGCAATCGTATTGCTCGGCTGCGCAAAATAACTAGCCATACCACTAAAGAAAATAGCAACTAGTATAAATAATGATTGTAATTTTTTTGTTTTCATAACATACAATTTGATGCTACAAAGGTTGAACAATCCTTCAAAGGGGCAAAACTGAATTTCGGAGCTCAGCGCTCCCGAGTTGCGAAAAACGCAAGTGTCAAGATAAAAAGTCGAGGTCTGCTTCGATTTTCTTTCGAAACATCCCAATTGTTTTCTCGAAATCGACGAAGAAATTGTTGCGTTCTCTTTCATTCACAACACTAATGAGGCTAGAATTGGCCAACTGCTTATCGATGACTTGCTTGGCATCTTGGACATATTGAGTGTCTGTGGTTTGGAGGTAGTTCATGATGTTGTGCGAAAGAAATAAGCCTTGTTTGTCTTTGCTCTCGTAATAAAAGGCAGAATCGGCGTTAATGGTTTCGTTGAGGTACATTTCAAAACGATTGCCACTCGCCGGTACTTGCGTGCCGTAGATGAACTTCTTGCCATGGTCAGCTTGGTCTCTGAGATGCGCAGAAAACATCAGTAAGCGGTCGCACAAGAAGAGCGCATAGTTAGGGTCTTCAAACTGATTAGACTTATAGTAATAGAGGATCTGACGCAAAAAGCCACGCATGAGCTCAGGGTCGAATATTTCTACAGAAGGAATGGTATTATAAGACTGCAGAATGGCTTTACCGAGTTCAAATGCACGATCTGTTGTTTTTTCATGACGGAAAAGTACATTCTTGTAATCGGGGATTTGCAAATGCGTCTTGGCCCAAAAAAAGAGTTTGAAGCGCACTAATTGCGGAAAGTTCAAGAGCTGAAAAAAATGCGTATTGTTGATGGTCAGCATGATTTTTGGATCCTCTAAATGCCGAAGACGCTCAAAAGCTTCTAAAATGCCTTCCAAATAAGATTCCAAAGAGAAATCGTAAGCATTGAGCGGTGTATAACGAAAGATGACATTTGTTTTTTGCTGCTGAATAAGCGAATCAAAGGAAATGTCGAAAGTTTTACAGAGCCTTTTGAGTTCGTCAATGGTGAGGGCAGTTTCGTTGCGCATGCGCCTGTAGGCAGCATCCATGCTGATGTGTAAGGTTTCACTTAGGATGTGTCCGAGGGCGTCGCCGGGTGGAAGCTTCGCTTTGATGAGCTGCAATAACTGATCTTGAACTGTTTCCATGCTTAGAACTTATAAAACCAACTGAGCATTGGTATAGGAAAAGAATATTGATTGACCTCGAGTTGGTAGTTGACAGTTTCTTCGCGACGGCCAATGACGCCAGCAAGCGTTACCTGAAAAGCGCGGTTTTGGTCTTTTTGAAAACGCATCCCAGGCATGATGACAATATTGGTGCTTTTGACCTCCATAAACGGATCGTTGTATACGACAGAACTTGGCTGACCCGTATTGGGATCGTAGAAATACTGAATTTGTTGATCGGTGAAAATTGTTCGTTTATTGCCGCCAATGATCATGACGTCCCAAATAAAACTCGCTTTTTTACCCACTGCTGTTATCCCAGAAACACCGACTATTGGGGTCTTAAAACTCCCTACTTTGTTCTCATAGGTCAGCATTTCTGGAATAGGGAAGCTATAGCCACCTTGACTGAAAACAGCTGCATAGGTACCGGGTTGATAATAGGAATTCTGATTAGTGAAAGAAAAACCGGAATTGAAATAGCCATAGCCCAAAGAAAGAGTGGCATTGCTGCGACGCGTACCATAAGTAGCCATTCCCCAATGTAAGCCACCGTAGCCTTTAGCTTGGTTGAAATAACCAGATGAGGCCATAATGGTTCCTAAACCAAAATTGAGTTTCGGATTTTGGGTCGGAATAGTGTACTTCAATGCGAGTGCAATCGGGCTTGCAATCCAGGTTGCCATGATGCCTACACTCAGATTTGGGAGCACACCAAAATGAACCTCAGGGCCATACAGATTGATCAGCGCATAATTCTCTCCCTTTTTAATAGGAAAAGCGTTGGTCGTAAATTGGTAACGCGTGGTAAAGACACCTTGCCCGAGGTATTCACCTGCTTTGTAATCCGATGCTTCATCAACCTTTGAGATACTCTTCACTTCTGACTTTGGAATATATATTCTTCCAAGTTGTTGGGTCATGATGAGTAATTCCCGACCGTCGTCACTTAAAATTTGCCCAACATACTCGATGCCATTATTGCGCACAATTAAATATTTGAGGGTGTCGCCATCTTGCTTCACGACCTGTGCATTTGTAAAATAAGCGCAAGTCAAGAGCAAAAACAAACATAAATTTTTCATAGTATGGTGGATGTTAGTTGAGTTAAAATTAAGCATTCGTGTAAGTTCTTTGCACACGAGGTGAGATACTTGTAAGAATTTCATAGGGAATTGTTTGAGCACTGCTCGCAAAATCAGCTAAAGTTTGCTGTGTGCCTATAATTTCTACCTCGGCATCAGGACGCACATGAGGGGCCAAAACCATAATCATGTCCATACAAACTCTTCCAACTGTGGGGCAAAATTGGCCATCGATGACAACGCCACCTTTTCCATTGCTTAAATTCCGCTTGAATCCATCTGCATAACCTACAGGTATAATGGCTATTTGTGTATCGTCTTGAATTTCGTCGGTGCAACCATAGCCTACTGCAGCTCCTTTCTTGAGGTGTTTTAATTGTGAAATCTGACTTGTCCAAGAAAGTACAGGTTTCAGTTTCGCAGCAAAACTAGGGTCGTGATTGACGCCAAACAATCCAATACCTAAGCGGACCATATCAAATTGTGCTTCAGGAAAATGCGCGGCTCCTTCAGAATTCAAAAGGTGTCTGATAAAAGCATACGGCAGGGCCTGCTGGAATTGTGCACAAACGCGGTTAAAAATGTCTATTTGTTTGCCATTCATGGGGTGTTGTGGTTCATCAGCACAAGCCATATGGCTATAGATACTTTTGACCATTACCTCTGGCTGTGCACTGATCGTTTGAATAAGGCGTTCTACTTGCTCAGGTAAAATTCCTAAGCGGTGCATGCCGGTGTCAATTTTCAAGTGAATTGGGTAGGCTTGAATTTGCTGCGCAATTAACATACGAATAAAGGCATCTAGGTGCTCCAAACTATAAATGGCAGGCTCGAGCTGGTGGGCTACACAAATTTCAAAACTAGCAGGCTCGGCGTTCATCACTAAAATAGGCAGCTGAATGCCTGCTTGTCTCAACAACACGCCTTCGTCAGCATAAGCTACTCCAAAATAATTGATGCCCGAGCGCACCAACTGCTGGGCAATTTGATCGAGACCAGCGCCATAAGCTTGCGCTTTGACCATGGCCAATATTTGGGTAGTTGGCGCCAATGTTTGCTGATAAACTCTGAGGTTGTGTTGCAACGCAGAGAGGTCATAGCGCACCACAGTACTATGTGACTTTTGTTTCCATTTGGCCAAAAGTGCTTCGGCAAGTTCATATTGGTTGCCTTTAATGAGTACCACATGATCTGTAATATCAGGTAAGACAACAGGTAACTTATCCCATATATAGAAGTGCGAGACTTCCTGCGCTTCAAGTAAGCTCAAGATGTCTTCCTTCAAATGCGCTTGATTGGCGGCAAGTAAACAACAAACCATTTTAGGCTTTCCTTTTGCGGTTGAATTTAAAAATGCCAAAGAGCCCTCAAAGGCAAGTAAATCGAGGGTGTAACTATCATTGATGAGTGTTGCGCCTTGTATGCCCTCAAAGGTTTCTAAACGATTGGCTAATTTGGGCAGTAAACGAACTGCTTCAGTTGTACAAACGCCAAATTGCAGCGCGCAAGCTAAAGCAATTTTGGCATTAAAGACGCGAACAGGGTCTGAAAAAGGGATGGCGCCAACGAGATCATCAAAATTGGCAATAGTATTCGACTTGAACTGCTCGCCGTTTATGACCCACTTTGCATTTTTGGCCAATAGTTCGAGTTCGGCAGCATAAGCTTCTTGATCGGGAAACTCGTTTCTATGGCCGGAACTTTTGTTGGTAATTACGCAATAGTCTGGTGCGATCATGGCTTGCAGACGCTCCATTTCTCCAGGTTTGGTGACGGCAGCTTCAATGAGTGCGAGGTCGCCGTCTAAAGGAAGTGCTAGAAGCGAAAGGGCAACGCCAAGCTGAGAATTATAACTTTTCGGACTGCGGTACACTTTAAGTTGTTCACCTAAAAGATGGGCAATCCATTCTTTAACGGTGGTTTTGCCAATGCTCCCTGTAATTGCTACAATTGGATACTTTATATTTTGGCGGTAAAATGCAGCCAATTTTTGCAGCGCTAGTAGCGCATCTTTTACAATAAAATAATTGGCTTCAGGATATAATTGCTGCGGTTGTTCTTCTACAACAAAATTTCTAACTCCTTGTTGGTAGGCACTTTCAACATAAGCCAAACCACTTTGCTTGGCGCCCTTTAAGCCAAAAAACACCACGCCTTCAGTGCGTACAATCTTGCGGGTGTCGTAGGCAACTTCTTGAAGGAGGCCTTCAGTGCCTGAGCCGCGAAGTTCGGCTTGGATAATTTCGGTAAATGCTGTGACGGAGAGCTTCAATTTCATTGCAATGCTTTTTGATAACAGCTACGGCACAAAGGTTGGTATTTTTCAACGGCCCCTACCAAAACTTGCTGCGTTTGGGCTACGGTTCTGTGCGAGAATTGAGCTAATTTGCCGCAATGTACACAGACTGCATGCACCTTACTTACGTACTCGGCAATGGCCATGAGTTGAGGCATTGGCCCAAAAGGCACCCCTTTGAAGTCCATATCTAAACCCGCTACAATAACACGCACCCCTTTGTTGGCTAGATCACTGCAAACTTCAACGACAGCCGCATCAAAAAATTGTGCTTCGTCTATGGCAACAATTTGTTCGCCTTGCCAACAATCCTTTATCTCAATTGCTGCTGCCACGCGCTTAGCAACCCAACTTTGCCCTTGGTGACTCACGACAGCTTCCGTTGCGTAGCGGTCATCAATGATCGGTTTAAAGAGTAAAATAGACTGTTTGGCGAATTCCGCACGCCTCAAACGGCGAAGGAGTTCTTCTGTTTTACCAGAAAACATGGACCCACAAATGACCTCTATCCAACCTTGTTGTCCGTTTTCTTTGGTAAATTGCTCTAAAAACATACTGCTGTTGAATGAGATTGTGAAATGTTTTCTAATTTTGATTCGGTGGTAAATCATGCCGCCGATTGCACGAAATTAATAAGTTATAAGCAATGTCAGAAAAAAGTCCTTCTCTAATGATCAAAACAATTCTCGGACACCTCCAAACTGGTGTAGAAAAACTTGAATCCGGAGCTTTGAGTCCGGAAGATATGGAATTATTAGTCGAGGATGCCAAAGAGCTTTATGAGCGCATGGTTATTCTACGTTACAAAATCTACGAAACAAACGTTCTGGGGGTAAAAGAACCCGTCATTTCAGCAAGTATCCGCCAAACAGAAATTGAAACCCCAATCGATTTATTTGGTACCATTGAGGAGCCAATTATCGCCCCTGAACCTGAATTTGAGGTCACTTTTGCAAATGGCGAGGCTGAAACACAAGAGGAAGAAATCTTCAATGAGGAATGGCTAGAGGAGGAAACTGAAGAGGAAGAAGAGGAAGAAGAACTAGAAGAGCAAGAGGTAGGAGAACCAATTCAAGAAGAAGAAGAAATAGAAGAACCAATTCTAGAAGAGGATGCAGTTGAAGATCCTATTCTAGAGGAAGAGAAAGAAGAAGAACCGATTCAAGAAGAGGAAGAAATCGAAGAACCAATTCTAGAAGAGGATGCAGTTGAAGATCCTATTCTAGAGGAAGAGAAAGAAGAAGAACCGATTCAAGAAGTAATCGAGGAACCGATTCAAACTTTTGCGGATCCCATTCTAGAAACTGAAGTACCAACACCTTGGGAACCACAATTTTCTGCAGACCAACCTATCTGGATGGCAGAAATGGAAGCAAATATCCGCGACAGCCGCAGTGTTTTTCCATTGGATAGCCTGATCGGCGCCTTCACCCTCAATGAAAAATTACAATTTATAAATGAACTTTTTGAAGGTTCATCAGACGATTTCTCGACAAATATCAAGCAACTCGACCAACTCGCATCAATGGACGCAGCGCGCAACATGCTTGCCGAATTGGCGCAAACTTTCAACTGGGACACCGAATCTGAAATTGTCGAAGACTTCATCTACAAAATTTGTCGTCGCCATGCGGCTGGCGCTTAGTTTACTTTTTAGCCTTGCGCTTACTTTAGCTCATGGGCAGCACTATAACTATAAGCAGACCATTTCTATGCTCTGTTCGCCGGAATATGCTGGCCGAGGCTACGTAGATGGCGGTAGGGTTTTGGCAGCCAATTTAATTGCCTCTGAATTCCAAAAAATTGGGCTGAAACCTTTTAAACGCAATTACCAACAAACCTTTACTTTACCTGTTCAAACCTTTCCTGGTGCTTGTACTTTTGTATTGGGCACTGATACCCTCCAGCCAGGTATTGACTACTTAGTTGACCCTGCCTCCGCTGGTGTAATGCCACAATTTTATCAGTTGGTTTATTGCAACGCGGCCACATTGTATCGCAGTATCAATGCATTCAAACCCTGCCCAAAAGACCGCATGCTGGTGGTCAGAACTTCAGGATACGGTGGCGACACCAACAAAGTAATGCAAACACGGTTGCACGAACTCCAACAATTTGCAGCAACTATTGAACTCACCACAAACAAACTCACTTGGTCAGTGAGCCAAGAGGCGAACACCTACCCTGCTTTTCAGGTTTTAGCCTCTTCTTTTGTTGCTCAGCCACAAAGCGCTTTTATTTTTCTAGAGAGTCAGTTTATACCCAAATTTACATCCAGTAATGTAATTGGTTATTTACCTGCAGCTAACAATCCTAAACAAAAGCCCTATTTAGTCATTACAGCGCATTACGACCATCTTGGCCGCATGGGTAAGGAAACATATTTCCCTGGTGCAAATGACAACGCATCGGGCGTCGGGATGCTCCTCTATCTTGCACAAGAGTTAAGCCTGAAGCGCGACGCCGACTTTAATTATGTTTTTATTGCTTTTGGCGCCGAAGAGGCCGGTCTTGTAGGCTCGCATTATTTTGTGGAACACCCTCTTTTAGACTTAAAAAAGATTCGTTTTTTACTAAATACCGACATCATGGGGAGCGGTGAAGAAGGAATAACCGTGGTGAATGCCACTTTATTCAAGCCTGAGTTCGACAAATTAACTGAGCTCAATCTAGAAGGAAATAACTTACCTCAAGTAAAATCTAGAGGGCCAGCAGCTAATTCTGATCATTATTTCTTTACTGAAAAAGGGGTGCCCGCCTTTTTTGTCTATACAATGGGGCCAAACAAACATTACCACGACATCGAGGACAAAGCTGAAGCATTAAGTTATGCTGCTTTTGAACCGCTAGCACAACTGCTGCTCGGGTTTATGAGGTCATTTTAAGCGGCGGACTAAATAGCTTGTTTGAAGAATTAAAACACTCAAGGAGAGGCTCAGTAAATACAAGACTAATTCTGTAGTTTGGTCTGTATAAATAAGCGCTAAACTCGTCGAAAGATACCCTAATAACTGCGTTACACTAATGATGAGGAAGCGAAAGGTTTGCGCCGCAGGATCACCGTTATTTTTGATAAACAAGATTGCTGCCGAAATAAGGACCAATAAAATGGATGCGCATTGAACTGCAAACATTTGAGCAAAAGGGAGTTCAAAAACAGAGGTGAGGTAAAGGACAACAAAAACGAAATGCACTGCCATTAGCGTAGCCAAATAAGACCACGGCTGAATGCGTTTATTGGGGTGGGTTTTCACGATTGAGCTGATTGACTTCTTTAATGATAAGGTAAAGACCTATACCAACCCCTAACAAGGCGCCTACAATTGTAAACAAACTGTCAGTGGACCATTTGGTATCAAGATAGGTGCCTAACCAAGTAAAGCCACCTATTACTGCTGCCATTTGAATAGCAGCTGAGCTTAATTTCAGAAAAGGATTACTGGATTTGTTGTTAGTCATTGAACGCAGCCTCGGCATCCAATTTTTGAGTGCTGACCCCAGCGCGCATCACACAAGCTCCTTCAAAGAAAGCACCTTCTTCGATGTGAAGCTTCATGGTTTGGATATCGCCTTTGATGCGTGCTGTAGAACGCAAGACCAAAAGGTTTTCTACCAAGAGTTGGCCATCCATGGCGCCGTCGATTTCGGCGTTGACACAAACGAGGTTGCCATTGATTTTACCAGAAGTGCCGATGATGACGCGTCCTGCACATGAAACGTTACCGTTAACTTCGCCCTCTAAATGAATATTGGTGTCAGAGGTGAGGTCGCCGTTGATTTCTGTACCGGCAATGATGCGGTTGGTGCGGTCGGTGTTGTCAGGTTGTTGAGAACCTCCGAAAATGTCTTTTCTTAGCATGTTGCTTAGTAATTGTCGATGAAAAATCCTTTATATTCATCAAATTTCGATGTTTCTATCAACTTTTTCAAATTTTCTTGATTGATAATGAAAATTTTATTGTTTTGATAGTCATCTAAATACTCTGCTCCGGCCTTATAGGCGTTGAGGTAATCCCATGCAATTTTACTTGTAGGAAACTCAGAAATTAAAATGAAATTCTTTTCATCGAGGGTCGTTTTGACACTCACCTTGACTTTTGCGGTCTTGAAAGCTTTTGTTGAAAAATTAGCGACAACAGTGCGGAGGTCATCGGCTTCTTCGTCGTCGTCGAGTAAAACGATGACAAATTGCGGCACATTCGGAATATCGGTAAAGATAGACGTTTCCTTTTTTGGTTTATTTGCATCAAATTTAGAATAGCCTTTCTTGAGGATATCTAGCATTTCCTTTGCGCGGATGGCTTGATCAGACTTTGGTTTTTCGTCGATAATGCGTTGGAGTAGCGGTACCAAAACTTGCTTGTCTGTGGCCTGCTGGCCTACTGCGAGCGCATTGAGTAATAAGTATTCAGCACGAAAGGCATTAGCTGGGTCTGAATCGATGATTTGTTGAGTGGCACTTTGTACTTGCGAAAAATACCCTTGGTCGTATTTCTCAACTAATGCCAAGTAGGCTTGTTGATCCTTTTGCGCGCTTTCTTTTTGCTTGACGTAGAAGTCTGGATCTTTGAAATATTTTGCCGCATCTGAGGATGGGTATTTTTTAAGGATATACTGGCGGTATTGGTCAGCACCGGATCCGCTTTCATAGATTTTGTATAATTGAAATGCTGCGGAAAGATCGGTTGGGTGGTCAAGTTTTTTATCGAGGATCGCCAAAAACTGTGCTGCGGCAAGTTCGGTTTCATTGAGGATTTCTTTATACAAAACACCTGATGTATAGAGTGCATCTAGCAAACGTTCCTGGGATGCTTTAAACGCTTCTGGAGTCAGTGGGATGTCTTGGAGAAGGGTTTCCACCGTTAAAGAGTCTTTGCTTGGGCTCGATGCTTGGGCTTGGCTGCTGTCTTGGTCTTTGACGTCTATATTGGCATTTAAAATAATGCGTTCGCTGCGGCGCCAGTCGTCGGTGTTTTCTCTTTGACCCCAATTTTTGCGGAATTCGTTGAAGCCTTCTTCGCGGAGTTTCGTATTGTTAAAAATGAACTTGTTGGCGTTGGCGTTTGTGTTGGCCGGCTGACTTTGCTGTAGTGCAAGCAATTTTGCAGCCTCGAGTTCTTTGCGGCGTTGTTCGTCGCGTTTGATTTGTTTGATGGTTTCTTTGAGGAAGTCTTCGCGGTCTTTTTCAGAAAGTGCGGCTATTTTTTGAACTGAATCTTCGAATTGAGCAATTTCTATCGCTTTGACGAGATCTGCTAACTTAGTTGCTTTGCTTTTGATTTGGTCGCCGTTCGGGTAGTCTTCGGTGATAAAACGCGAACTGGAGTCGTAGTATTTTTGAGCGTAAACAAAGTTCTTTTCTTGAAAAGATATGTCGCCAAGTTTTTCGTAGGATTGTGCGCGTTGGCGTTTGTTGTTGTTGGAATAAAAGGCAGAGGAAGTGAGGTGAGACTTGGCCAATGGTTTGTTGCCTTTTGAGAGCTCCATTATGGCCATAGCATAGTAGATTTGGTCTTTGAAAGTAGCATTTTTGGCGTCGCGCAACATTTTTTGTAGATCGGCCATGAGGCGGTCGTCGCCACTGACTATAGCGCGATTGAGACGTGCATTAAAGGCGATATCAGGTGCAGCAGCAGCTTTGAATGCTTTGCCATAGTGGAAAGCTGCATCGGGTGTTTTGTTTTGCAATTGATACACCTGTGCCAAGATGTAGTGTAATCTTGCTTTTTCTTTGGTGTTGGTGCATTTTGCAATAGCGAGTTCAAGGCCTTCAATAGCGACATCGTATTCGCGGCGACGCAAGGCTAGATCAGCGTATGCTCGGTGGATCTCGAATTGTAAGTTCTTAGACATTTGCGGGCCAGCCTCCGGATTTTTATTGCGCAAAAATGGGATGTAGTCAGTGAACTTTTTATCGTTTTGAATTTCGGCGCGTTCATTGAGCGCATCGAGAATCAGTTTGGCATCGGCGTATTTGCGCTGCTCAATGTAAATTCTAGCAATCCAGAGACTCGCAATGTAAGTGCTGACGTCTTTTTCAAAGAAGCGCTTGACAAATTGAAAGTTATCGAGGGCTTTTTGGTAGTCTCTTCTGTAAAAGTAAGCTTCCCCTACTGTTAACCAGTTTTCGTCGATCCATTTGTTGTATTCTACTGTTTTGTAGAACATGTTTTCTGCAGTAGGCATGCTGTGATTGAGGATCACTTTGGCGCATTTGACAACTGCAGTGTCTATGGCTGGCAACATTCCTTTGACTTCCTTTTCAGTCGGGACAGGATAGACCGGTAAAAGCACATAAAAATCTTCTTTGCGGCTGTCTTGATAGGTTTTCAAAGAAACGCGCAGGAGTTCTTTGGCATTGAAATGGCCGTTGTACTTGGCGGTAGTTTGGTGATAAAAGCGATTGAGTGGCGTATTGTTTTCAGTAGAACAAGCCCATGACAAAAGGAGCAATAGCGATGTCAGTAAGAAGTAAAGGCTTGTACGCATGGACAATCAAAGGCGTTATAACGCAAAAAAAGCGCTTTTAGTGTGTGGTTTAAGCAATATTGGTAAAGACCTGCTGAATATCGTCGTCGTCTTCGATTTTGTCGAGCATTTTTTCGATATCTACAAGCTGTTCTTCTGAAAATTCTACCGGGCTTGTTGGAATGCGTTTGAGGCTAGATTTCTGAACTTCAATTTGCATGTCTTCGAGCGCTTTTGCGAGCGTACCAAACGAGGTATAGTCGCCGTAGACAATGATTTGCTCGTCTTCGACTTCAATTTGTTCGCAGCCGGCATCGATGAGTTCGAGCTCGAGCATTTCTGGATCGGTATCTGGTGTTTTGGCGATTTCAAAAACACTTTTGCGAGAGAACATGAATTCCATGGAGCCATTTGGCACCACGCCTCCACCTGCTTTATTGAAATAGGATTTCACGTTGGCCACCGTGCGGGTTGGGTTGTCGGTAGCACACTCGACGTATACCAATACACCATGTGGGCCTTTGCCTTCGTAGTTGACTTCAGAAAAAGACGCGATATCTTTTTGAGCAGCGCGCTTGATTGCCGACTCGATATTGTCTTTGGGCATGTTTTCGGACTTCGCGTTCTGAATAGCGGTGCGCAACTTGGCATTGGTGGTGGGGTCCATGCCGCCTTCTTTGGCCGCCATTGTGATGGCCTTTCCTAGTTTTGGAAACATTTTGGACATTTTGTCCCAACGTTTTTCTTTTGCTGCTCTGCGGTATTCAAATGCTCTTCCCATAATGCGGATACTTTTGTGCAAAAGTAAGGAATTCGAAAGGAAAATTCAAGAGGCTAAAATCGCTTAAGCTAAAATTTGCTCGATGTAATTGAGTAAAGGTTCTTTTCCGAATGTAGACTCACTTGAGGTGGTGAAAACCGGTGGAAGCTCAGCCCAAACCTTGAGCATTTCCTTTTTGTACTTAGCAAGGTTTTTTTGCAAGGCTGTACTCGACAATTTGTCGATTTTAGTGAAAACCATAGAAAATGGCAAGCCTTTTTGGCCACACCAGTTCATGAACTCGAGGTCGATTTTTTGGGGCTCCAAACGCGCATCTAGCAATACAAAAATATTGTAGAGGTTTTCTCTTTTTGTGAGGTAGTCGGCAATGAAGCGCTCAAAACTGCTGCGTTGGGTGCGGCTCACTTTTGCATAGCCGTAGCCAGGTAAATCAACTAAATACCAGTGCTCGTTGATCAGAAAGTGATTGATGAGTTGGGTTTTGCCCGGTGTTCCGGAAGTTTTGGCAAGTCCTTTTTTAGAGGTTAACATATTGATTAACGAAGACTTACCAACATTTGACCTCCCGATAAAAGCGAACTCAGGCTTGCCGTCTGTTGGGCATTTACTGACTTCGGTATTGGAGATCGTGAATTCGGCGCTTTTAATTTGCATGTTGCAAAGTTACTTTAAACTTTTATTTTTGCCGCGTCGTGAACAATCTATGTTCAAGGTTGTTAGGGTTTGACTACTCAGCTATGGCAGAATATAAAATAAAAGATATCGAAATCCTGACGGGCATCAAAGCGCACACCATTCGCATATGGGAAAAGCGCTATGGCATGCTCATCCCAGACCGCACCGACACCAAAATTCGGACCTACACCGATGCAGATCTTTCTTTTCTGCTCAACGTAAGCCTGCTCAATAAAAAAGGAGTCAAGATTTCCAAAATCGCTACCATGGGCACCACTGCCATCCATTCCATGGTTTCTGAAATCAGACTCAACTCTTCCATAGACAACGCCGAAGAAAAACTCATCTTAGCGCTTTTAGAACTCGACGAGCAACTCTTCCGCAATACCCTCAACGACCTCATCAAAAATAAAGGCTTAGAGGCTACATTTTCTGAGCACCTCATTCCTTTTTTAGACCGCATTGGCGTCATGTGGTTGGTCAATAGCATTACTGCTGCACAAGAACATTTTATCTCGAATTTGATCCGTCAAAAGGTCATTACCGAAATCGATAAGCTGCCTATTCCGCCAAAATCTTCGGAAAGTGTTTTGCTCTTTCTTCCAGAACACGACTGGCATGAAATCGGATTATTGTTTTATCAGTACTTACTGAGGTCAAAAGGACACTACACCTATTACCTAGGCCAAAGCTTGCCCTACGACTCCTTGGTCGATTGCATCCAAAGACTACAACCAACAGTTGTGTTGAGCAGTTGGCTTACCGCCGTTGATCAGCATTTTATTGTTGGGTATTTCAAGCAACTACACAACGACGCGCCAAATGTGCGCTACATCGCAGGCGGTGCGCAAATACACACGCACTCGGCGGCTCTCAAGGGGCTCCTTACCGAAGTTAAAAATTCGGCAAGTTTGCTATCTCATTTTGAATAAACACGCACTGCAAAAGCAATAACGTGTCTAGAGCACGATATTGACAATCTTGCCGTGCACTACAATTACTTTCTTCGGGTCTTTGCCTTCTAACCACTTTTGGGTTTCTGGCTTTGCCAAAATAACTTCTTTTACCTCATCGATGGACAAGGCAAGTTCGAGTGTGGCCTTGAAACGCATTTTGCCATTGAAAGAAACAGGATAATCGAAACTAGATTCCGTTAAATAACTTGGGTCAAAAATAGGGTACTCCGAATTAAAAATGGTCGGGGAAGCTGGCTGTAATTGAGCCCAGATTTCTTCACAGATATGCGGCGCATAAGGAGCCATTAGAATAGTGAGTTGCTCCAAAATATGACGGTTGTTGCACTTTTGCTCGGTAAGTTCATTGACGCAAATCATGAAACTCGAAACACCTGTGTTGAACGAAAAACGTTCGAGGTCGTCGGTGAGCTTCTTGATGGTTTTGTGTAAGGTTTTGAGCGCAGCTGGGCTCGGCTGGCTGTCTTCTACTTCAAAGTGGCCATTGATGTGAAACAAACGCCAATATTTCTTCAAAAAGCCGTGAACACCGGTAATACCTTTGGTGTCCCATGGTTTGCTTTGTTCTAGCGGCCCCAAGAACATCTCGTACATACGCAGTGTGTCGGCACCATATTTTTCGCAGAGGTCGTCTGGAGTAACTACATTATACCAACGTTTTGACATTTTATCTACCTCTCGTTTCACTAGAACCTTGCCGTCTGCATTGCAAACAAATTCTTGTGCTGCGTATTGCGGTTGCCAAGCTTTGAGCGCATCTAGCTGGATGCTTTCGTCGTCGTTGAGTAAGTCAATTAAGATGCGGACCTCTCTGAAACCTTCCTTGTTTTCAGGGAGCATGTCTAGCGAATACATTTTCTGATCAGGGCCAATGTAAGCAATTGCCGACTTGCCGAGAATCATGCCTTGATTGATGAGTTTGGCAAAAGGTTCGTCAAAATGAATGAAACCTAAATCGTGAAGTGCTTTGGTCCAGAAGCGCGCGTAAAGCAAGTGGCCAGTGGCGTGCTCGGATCCGCCGATGTATAAATCGACTTGATTCCAATAAGCGAGTTTGTCAGGGCCGGCAAAAGCCTCCTGATTGTGCGGATCCATGTAGCGCAGAAAGTACCAAGAGCTTCCTGCCCATCCTGGCATGGTGTTGTATTCCATGCGCTCGCCCAACTGACAAGACCACGCTTCTTTGGCAGCTCTTGCCAATGGTGGTTCGCCGTCTTGGGTAGGTAAATAAGCATCTACGTCGGGTAGTGTAACAGGTAGTAAGGCGTCGTCGACCAAATGTGGCAAGCCGTCTTGGTAGAATACTGGGAAGGGCTCGCCCCAATAGCGCTGGCGCGAAAAAACAGCATCGCGCAAACGGTAATTGGTTTTGCCTTGGCCAATGCCTTTGGCTTCAATAGCCGCAATGGCTTTTTCCATAGCAGATTTGGCATCTAGACCATCTAAAAAGTCTGAATTGGCAATAACTGCATCTTTTTCGGCATAGGCAGCCTCAGAGATGTCTTGGTCGGCAAAAATATTTGGAATGGGTAAGTTGAAATGTTTGGCAAAATCGTAATCGCGTTGGTCTCCGCAGGGCACCGCCATGACAGCACCGGTACCGTAAGAAGCCAAAACGTAGTCGCCGATCCAGATAGGAATTTCTTGGCCTGTAAAAGGATGCAAAGCATAGGCTCCGGTAAAGGCACCCGTTATGTTTTTAACATCGGCTTGGCGGTCTCTTTCGGTTTTGAGCGCAGCTTGTTGCTGATACGCCTGAACCTCTTGCGCTTGCGCAGGTGTACAAATTTGTTCGACAAACGGGTGTTCAGGAGCCAAAACCATGAAACTCACGCCAAAAATGGTGTCGGGACGTGTTGTAAATACTTCTATTTGAAGATCGGCGTCTTTGACGGCAAACTGCACACTAGAACCTTTGGACTTACCAATCCAGTTGCGTTGTTGTTCTTTGAGGGCGTCGGTCCAGTCGATGCGGTCCAAGCCTTCTAGCAAGCGCTCTGCGTAGGCTTTGATGCGCATAGACCACTGCATCATGCGTTTTTGCTCTACCGGATGTCCACCGCGCTCAGAAACCCCATTGACAATTTCGTCATTAGCTAATACGGTTCCTAAAGCAGGGCACCAATTGACCCAACTTTCGGCCAAGTAAGCCATGCGGTATTGTTGCAAAACGGCTTCTTTGGCTTCTGGTGAAAACGCAGCCCAAGCAGCGGCATCAAAGCGTTGTTCGCAATCGTGAACAGCATTGGTATTGCTATTCCCTTCTTGCTCAAAAGTACGAATGAGCGAAGCAATAGGTGTGGCTTTGTCTAGGGTGAGGTCGTAATACGCGTCAAATAATTGCTTAAAGATCCATTGGGTCCATTTGTAATAGGATGGGTCTGAGGTGCGTACTTCGCGGTCCCAATCGAAGCTGAAACCCATGAGGTCTAGTTGTTGGCGATAGCGCGCAATATTTTCTTTAGTGGTAATGGCCGGATGCTGGCCCGTTTGAATGGCGTATTGTTCAGCAGGCAAACCAAAGGAATCATAACCCATCGGGTGCAAGACGTTAAACCCTTTCAAACGCTTGTAACGCGCAAAGATATCCGAAGCGATGTAGCCAAGCGGGTGCCCAACATGTAGCCCTGCCCCAGAAGGATACGGAAACATATCGAGTACATAAAATTTAGGTTTGGAGCTGTCTTCGCTGACCTTGTATGTGTTGCGTTCTTGCCAAATTTGACGCCATTTGGCTTCGATTGCGTTGAAAGTGTAGTCCATGTTTGCTTATAGAAAGCACAAAGATACAAAGCTTGAACTTAACGGAGCAAAAAGTAGAGGCCAAGAAGGAAGAGCAGCGCGTCATAGCTGCGCTTTGGTAAAGGAAACTCACGTTGCAAAACAATTAAAGCCAGCATGATCCAAACCCAAGGCAATCCGATGAAAAAAGCAAAAAATGTCAAAAGAAAAATAACAAGGTAACCTGCCGTTTCTTTACCTAAAAGGCTCGCCAAAGTTTTGATTTTCCCTGCATCCTCATCTAAATCCTCTATGTCAACCTGAATGCTTAGGGCAAGATAAAAGATAAAAAATGGTGCGAAAATTAAACTTGCATGGCCTGCCAAACCTGGGATTAAGTTCAGCTGAATGAACCACATGGCAGCAATTAATAAATTTTTAAGGACCGGTATTTTTCTCCATACAAGCCACTCTTCATAAGTCACTATCAAAATAAATTGAAGCAATAACAACGACCAAAACCACAGAAAAGGTAGTGCAAACTGGTAAGCCTCTAGATATAATGCAACTGGGGCTAAGAAATGTATTTTGTGTAACCAATTCGTATTCAGGTAAAATTTAGTTTGTAATCCTAAATACACAAGCGCAATTAGCCATCCTTGGCCCATGGCTTTTTGGAGGTAGTCATGTTCAAATTCAGCAAAAGAGCTACCCCAGCTAAATAATCCTGCACTAAAGCAGATCACATAAGCTGCCAAAAGCAAATTAGACCATAAACTATTTTTCAATGGCATGAATAATATCCTGAATGTCGATTTTTTCTATGCAATTACACGGGTGCCCTTGTGCACAAGTTTTGCAAAGCATCGGCAAGGTAAGCGCAGACGAATTGGAGCCTAAAGCCGCCCAGCGACCCGGATGAATCGGTTTGCGTTGTGCAAACAAACCAATCGCATGTATACCGCACAAACCAGCGATATGGTAGGGCCCAGTTGAACAAGCGACCAGCGCTCTGGATTTAGCAATAATATGTATGAAGGTTGGTAAGTCCCATTTACCCGTGGCATCAGTAATGGCTGTATGCACAGGGATTTGCGCACGAAACTGAGCACCTTCTTTTTCGGTTCCAGTGAAAAATACCTGATAATTCTTTTCAGCAAGCGCTAATGCCAATTCAAAATATTTCGCAATGGGGTACTCTACTCCGCTTCCATTTGATTTGGGATGGATGAGAACGGTTTGACTCCAATCTTGATCAACTATTTGATTGGTCAAGTCTGGGGTCTTGAATCTCAAATTATTTGAAAGTTCTAAAAAAGCAGGAACTTTTGTTATTCCTAGCGGAGCAAGTAACTTAAAATTCAGTTGAGACTCATGTAAATCAGAGCGCTTGCGCGTAAAACGCGGTCTAAAATTACATGTCAATAAATGAAAGAGGCGATGTGCGGTGCCAATGCGCATAGGTATCTTGGCTTGCTTGCACCATTGCGCGACCATTTTATTTGGAAACAAATGAATGACGACATCAAATTTACTGAGTAGCACAACCCGATCCTTTTGTGAAGATTGCTCAAGTTCTTCAAGAAGCAGAATATGATCAATGGGTTCAAAACAAGCCACAACCGCTTGGGTGTATCCCTTACATAAATAAGTAAGCTTGCTATTTGGATACGCAGCTTGAATGGCTTGGCAAACAGGCAAAGTAAGGCAGACGTCGCCGATGGCATCTGTTCTTGAAATTAAAATTTGAATTGGATCAACCATTTTGCCATAGTTTTCGAAGCAATTGATACTTCTGTTGGGTAGCATAGGCGCTTCTTACAGCAATATTCCAGCCTGCCACTCCATCTAAAAAGCCTAACTTAATGAAGTAGGTCTTGATAAATTGGGCTGCTACCTTCATGATAATGGTGGGTATTGAACTCTTTATCCTTCGCGCATGCAACTCTTTTGCTGCAATTTCAGAAAAATAAGCGATCTGTTTGAAATGATCAGCCTTGGTATAATATGAATAATGCAGTAAATCACCTTTTAAATGCTGTAGCTGTAGCTCCTTTGAAGGCAATAGTTGGTCATGCGGGTTGATTCCACCCCATTGTGCGTCTGCTTTGGTAACGAGTCTTAATTTGGTATCAGGATACCAGCCGCTATGGTGTATCCATTTGCCGCAATAGTTGGTGAGTCGGTTGAAGGTAAAGCCTCCTTTTTGAGGTCGGGCTTTTTTAAGCGCGAGAATTGATGCGCGCAGTTCAGAACTCAGCGCTTCGTCGGCATCTAAGGATAATACCCATGGATGGCTTGCGCGCTGAAGTGCTACATTCTTTTGCTGAATGTGTCCTTCAAAAGTGTTTTGCTCAAAACGTACCCCAAAGGATTGACAAATTTGCGCGGTGTTATCTGTTGAAAAGGAGTCTAGGACTAAAATTTCATCGCAAACCGCCTGAAGAGATGCTAAACATCGGGCAATGTTCCGGGCTTCGTTGTAGGTGATAATGACGCCAGAAATTTTCATCGCAAGTTATTTGATTCGGATACGCTGGCCGATATCAATACTGTTAACTTTCACCCCTGGATTGAGGCGTTGCAATTGGGCTTGAGTCAGGTTGTTTCGTTGGGCAATTTTCCCAAAAGTATCGCCGGCGCGAACCGTATAATATTTTCTGACCGGTGGAGGCGGAGCAGGTGTTGGTGCGGGAGTCACTTGCACCTGAGCTTGGTTGGTATAAATGGTGAGTTTCTGACCGACATAAATATTGGTGGTTCGCAGTGCGTTCCATTCCATCACTTGTTCTATGCTGACGCCATAACGCAAGGCAATTTGTCTCATGTTTTCACCACTCTTTACTTTGTGGTACATGAGGTTTGCTGTGGTGGGTGTAGTGGTTTGTAAAGTGTCGGCAGAAAGCGCTGTACTTGCCAAGGTATCATTTTGGGTGGAATCCTTGATGACAAGCGGTACAATGACAACGGGTTTTGGATGGTAGATGGCCTCTTCTAGTTTGTAGAGGGAGTCTTCATAACTGACCAAAAGTCCTATTTTTTCTAATGGGCCCGTGACACAACGTGCAGGTGTCATTTTGGGGATATATGTTGTTTTGTAAACAGGATTGAGACTTTGAACTTCGGTGAGTTCCCAATCGGTGAGCTTGGCAATGGTTTGCATATGAACACCGCTCTTCACACACATTGTGTCTAGTTGTGCGTTGTGAATTTTGGCATCCATTGGGATAATGTTGTACTCAGCATGGTAGGTCATCATGTAGGCTGCTGCAATGAAATTAGGAACGTATCCTTGGGTTTCTGCAGGTAAAAATGGACGCACTTCCCAGTAGGTGGTTTTTCCTCCTGATTTGCGAATAGCATGGTTTACATTACCTGGCCCAGCATTATAGGCGGCAAGAGCTAAATTCCAATCGCCGTAGATGCCGTAGAGTTGCTTCAGATACCTGCAGGCTGCATCTGTTGCTTTTTCTGGGTCCATGCGCTCATCTATGTAGGAATTTTCTTCCAGACCAAAATAAAGACCTGTTTTGTACATAAATTGCCATAAACCAAGTGCTCCAGCTCTTGATTTGACTTGTGGACGCAAGCCACTTTCAATTACAGATAAAAAGCGTAACTCTAAAGGCAAGCCGTATTCTGTGAGTTTTTCTTCAAATAAATCAAAGTATAAAGCAGAACGCCCCAAAGCAACACGAATGAAGCCACGACGCTGGGCAGCAAAAAACTTGATAGTGGAAAGCGTAGCTTGATTACAGTCGAGGTGAAACGGAGTGAGCTCGTTCATTTTAGACAAGCGGGCACAAATTATGGAATCAGAAAAAGTAGGGATTTGCCCAGGTGCATAATTGAGCGCAGTAATGATAGAATCGTAAGAATTTGTATTCGCGTAATCGGCGTAAAATAATTTCAGACTTTGCTGTACGGTATTGACAAACGGGTCAGGATCGAGCGAATCTGAGGGGCGCACTAGATGTGGTGGTTTTTGACCCTGCGCAACTGCAGTAGTGAAAAATAACAACAATAAGCAAGCCCATTTGATCATAGTACTTTTTGAATTTGTTGAGCAGCGTGAAAAAGCAAATCTTCTTCGAAGTCACGGGCCATTAATTGAATTCCATAAGGCAATTCATTGCTATGTACACCAAATGGCATGCTAATAGCAGGGTTGCCTGTAAGGTTTGCATGAACCGTAAAAATATCCTGCAAGTACATTTGAATTGGGTCTTTAACGGCGTTCATTTCGAATGCTGTAGTTGGCGTAGTTGGAGACAAGAGCACATCACATTCTTGAAGGAGCGCAGTAGTGCGGTCTTTGAGTACACGGCGCACTTGTTGGCCTTTGGTATAATAAGCATCGTAGTAACCATGAGAAAGCACAAATGTGCCTGTCATGATGCGGCGCTGTACTTCTGGTCCGAAACCTTCACTGCGCGACTTAACGTAAGTTTCTTCTACTCCTTTGGCCTCGGCACTGCGGTATCCAAAGTGGACGCCATCAAAACGCGACAAATTAGAAGAAGCCTCGGCGGTGGTAAGTACGTAATAGGTTGGCACCATGTAGTCGAGGTAAGGAAAGCTAACCTCGATGATTTCATGACCTTGGGCTCGTAAGTCCGAAAGCGTTTGATCGAGTTTTGCTTTGATTTCAGCATCTAAACCAGGATGATTAAGGCATTCTGCTAAAACGCCAATCTTGAGTTTTTCCGGAAAATTGGTTCGGGTATAATAAGACTTGCTAGAGCTTGTGGCATCGTAGGGGTCTTCTCCGGCAGTAAGTGCTAAAAGCAGTTGGGTATCGGAAAGTTCATTGGTAAAAAATCCAATTTGATCAAATGAAGAGGCGTAGGCGATGAGCCCATAACGGCTCAACCGACCATAGGTAGGTTTGATGCCAAAAGTACCCGTCCAGGAAGCGGGTTGACGCACAGAACCTCCGGTATCAGAACCAAGAGAAACGGTGCAAAGCTGAGCGGAAACAGCTACGGCGCTACCTCCGGATGAACCACCAGGTACGTAGTTGGCTTTCCAATTGTTTTGGACAGGGCCAAATGCTGAATTTTCATTGGAACTGCCCATGGCAAATTCATCGCAATTGAGCCGACCAATAATGATGGCGTCTTGATCGATGAGGCGTTGTAGAACAGTTGAGGTATAGATGGATTCAAAACCTGCTAATATTTTGGAAGAAGCAGAGACTTTGTGATCTTTGAAACAAATGTTGTCTTTGATGCCGACAATGACTCCCGCTAGCTGACCAGCGGTGCCTGCCTTTAACTTTTGATCTACTGCTTGGGCTTGGGCACGCGCAGAATCGGTAAAGACTTCTAAAAAGGCATTGAGGTGCTTGTTAGCTTCGATGAGAGACAAGTGTTCCTCAACGAGGTCCAATGCCGTTTTGCCAGAATGCAAGGCCTTCTGAATCTCTGCGATAGATCGGTACATGCAGTTATTTTTCTTCTTTGGAAATTTCAGTAGAAGTTTCTGCAGTGGTGTTTTCGCCTTTAGAAGCATCTTTGAACTCCTTCACCCCTTTGCCCAAACCTTTCATGAGTTCAGGAATTTTTTTACCACCAAAGAATAGTAAAACAATTGCAAGGATGAGGATGATTTCAGTTGGTCCGAATTTGCCCATAATTTCTATTTTTTTGTCTTACAAAACTAATGAAAATAAGCTTTGCACTTGGGGTTTATAATTTTCTTGCCACTTCAACTTCTTCGTAAGCTTCGATGATATCGCCAATTTTAATATCGTTGAATTTATCGATATTCAGACCACATTCGTAGTTGTTTTTGACTTCTTTCACGTCGTCTTTAAAGCGTTTCAAGGAGCCTAGGCTGCCTGAGTGTACAACAATTCCGTCGCGGATAAGGCGTATTTTGGAGCTGCGTTTGATGATGCCATCGAGTACGTAACAACCTGCGATTGTTCCAACTTTGGTGATGTCGAAGGTTTCGCGCACTTCTGCTGAACCGAGTACTTTCTCTTCGATGTCTGGCGAAAGCATTCCTTCCATAGCCGCTTTGATTTCTTCAATGGCCTTGTAGATAATTGAATACATTCTGATATCGATTTGTTCGGTCTCGGCCAATTTACGCGCTGGTAACGTAGGACGAACTTGGAAACCAACGATAATTGCATCAGAGGCGGATGCCAAGTTGACATCGGCTTCGGTGATGGCACCCACACCTTTGTGTACGATATTGATTTGGATTTCTTCTGTCGATAGGTTGAGTAAGGAATCGGAAAGTGCTTCGATAGATCCGTCGACGTCACCTTTAACGATGATATTGAGTTCTTTGAAGTCTCCGATGGCCAAACGACGACCGATTTCGTCGAGGGTAATGTGTTTGGTGGTACGCAAACCTTGCTCGCGGTAAAGTTGCTCGCGTTTTTGCGCAATTGATTTGGCTTCTTTTTCGTCGTCAAGGACGTTGAATTTGTCACCTGCACTTGGTGCACCGCCAATACCTAGAACGGATACAGGCTGCGCCGGACCCGCTTCTTTGAGCGCTTGCCCATGTTCGTCTTGCATGGCGCGAACACGACCATAGTAACGTCCAACGAGGATGACGTCGCCAATGCGCATTGTACCCGCTTCTACGAGCATGTTGGTAACGTAACCTTTTCCTTTATCTAGGGAAGATTCGATAACGGTTCCGACAGCGTTTTTAGCTGGGTTTGCTTTGAGGTCCAGGAGCTCAGCTTCTAATAAAACTTTGTCCAGGAGGGCATCAATATTTAAATTCTGTCTTGCAGAAATTTCTT
>CANHBA010000009.1 GCA_947458985.1 Flavobacteriales bacterium | reverse complement strand
TGTATTTCTGCAATAAAAGGGAGGCTTATTACATGCTGAGCAAATGACAAATTCGCAATTAAAAGCGTTAAGAGTAGTCCTAAAATGAGTTTGTGCATTGAGATAAAGATTGCATAGATGAATTACGAAATTAAAAGAAATAAACTATCTTGCTAGACACATGCAACTTTTTCAAAACATATTACGTCAGGGCTAAGGAGTGATGGATGAACAAGAACTCATAAAAGATTGTGTTGCTGCTCGTCCGAAGGCTCAAAAAGCGTTGTTTGACATCTATGCCCCAAAGCTTTACGTCGTTTGTTTGCGTTATTTAAAAGACCAAATGCGTGCACAAGACGTCTTGCAAGATACCTTCGTTAAAATATTTGCCAATATCGGCAACTACAAATCGGAGGGTGCTTTTGAAGGTTGGCTCAAAAAAATTGCTGTCAATACCTGCCTTGACCAACTTCGCAAAGACAAAAAACTCCTGACCGACGTCTCTATTGACGACGTCAGCCACAAACTTTCCACCGATAGTTTCAGTGCGGAAAAACTCATGGCCGACGACCTCCTCAAATTGGTCCAAGCCCTACCAGATGGTTACCGTACCGTTTTTAACCTCTTTGCTATTGAAGGCTATTCACATCAAGAGATTGCCAAACAACTTGGTATCTCAGAAAGCACATCCAAAACACAATACTTGCGCGCAAGGGCCTATTTGAAAGACCGTATTGAAAACATAGATTAAATGACTGAAAAAGACTACATCAAAGAACTCTTTACCAAAGGCCTACAAGACCACCAAGTCTCAGTAGACCCCGCTTTGTGGTCGTCTATTTCGTCATCTATTGGTGCAAGTACTGCCAAAGCAGGGCTCAGTATTTTAACTAAAGCGCTTATTGGTGTTGCGGCTAGCTCTGTCATTGCTGTAGCTGTTTATTTTTCGGTCAAAGCAAATTCCAAAGCCGAAACAACCCAAAATAAAGAACTGCAAAAGGAAACAAAAGAAAACATTCTTACTCGAGAATCAGCGGGCAACAATTCTAAGGAAACTATTGCTATTAAAGAAACACAAGTTATTTTGGAGCAAAATAACACCCTCAACATTCCTATTGCAGACACGGTTTTAAATATCCAAGTTTTACAAACTACTCCTGCGCAGAACCAAAATATAGTGCCTTCAACACTGATTCCGCATTCCATTCCGGTCAACATACCGAACAACGCAGTTAGCACAACCACCACGCCAAGTATAGCGCCAAGACCAAATAGCAGCAGCCAAGTTCAGACACAGGTTTTGCCTAAACAATTTAGTATTTCGTTGCCAAATATCTTCACACCAAATGGCGACGGTCAAAACGAAACGCTCCAAATCGATTGGAAACAACAACATATTGAAGACTTCAGTATTGTTGTTTTGAATCAAGCCAACAATGTGCTTTTCAGCAGTAGCAACCCAACATTCAATTGGGATGGCACAGATCCGAGTGGTGAAAAAATTGCGCGCGGCACCTATATTTATTTTGTTACGGGTGTGCTCAATGGCCAAAAATGGCAGCAATCGAGCAGTTTGCAAATTCAATACTAAAATTATTGCGTAAATTGGCAGATGCCGCTTATCTACTGCATCACCAACGGAAACAAAAAAATCTCAGCGCGTAACCAACGTATCCTAGCTGAGCTTCGGCAAGTTTTTGGTGCGCAATTCCAAGTGTTTAATAGCGTCTCTTCATCAGACGCACTTCGCTTCATTCATACCTTGAGCTCGGAATGCACGCATTTAGTTGGCGTGGGTGGCGACGGTACTTTTAATGTGCTGATCAATGGCGTTTGTACACATTCAAATCCAGCGTTTGAGCCTATTCTTGGCATCATTCCCAACGGTACAGGAAATGATTTTTTCAGGTCCGCTGGGTTCGATAAGAATTACAACTTTCTAGCAAATATAGAAGAGGGTTCTTTTGAGCGCTTCGATGTTGGTGTACTTGAAAATCAAAATGAGAAGCGCTATTTTGCAAATATTACAGACATCGGTTTTGGTGGCGCAGTAGTGTTAGAACTTCAAAAATTCCGCAAGAATTTTGGACCTAACTTTTCATATGGTTTGGCTATCGTCAAGACCTTTCTGAATTACAAAAGACCCCATGTCAAGATGCATTCAGAGGACTACCAATATGACGGAGAATTACTACTAGCTGCATTTTGCAATGGGAGTATTTTTGGCGATGGCTTACACATACATCCTGGAGCTCAAATCAATGACGGACAACTCAAGCTCACCCTTTTAGGCAAGGTTTCTTTATTGGACTACATTAAAAACGTCCTTAAAGTCAAAAATGGCAAAAGAATCAAGCATCCGGAGGCGCATTATCTGCCCATTTCTTTTCCAGTTCATTTGAGTTGCGATACACATGTCTTACATGCCGAAACCGATGGCGAATATATTGGGGGTTCTCAATTTACGTTAGACTTTAATCCTGCTAAGTTGAAATTACTTCGGCCAAAGAAGTACTAGTTTATGTATCTTTGAATCAAGATGAAAAGAAGCATCATCATTACAGCTGGCGGTATTGGAAAACGCATGGAAAGTGAACTTCCCAAGCAGTTTTTGCGCTTAGGAAACAAACCAGTATTACTACACACGCTCGAACGCTTTTTTGCCTTTGACCCAACAGCTCAGCTACTCCTTACACTCCCAAAAGATTGGGTCAGTTATTGGCAGACCATTTTGAACGAATACAATATCCAAATTCCACACGAACTCGTAGACGGCGGCTTAGAACGCTTTCATTCGATACAAAATGCACTCGACAAATGCACCGGCGATCAAATTGCTATTCACGATGGCGTGCGTCCGTTGGTAAGTCTAACAACTATTGAAAGATGTTTTGCAGGGCTGAACAACGCTTCTGCTGTAGTTCCTGTTATGGGTTTAAAAGATTCTCTACGCACAGGTGTTTTTGAAAAATCAGAAAGTGTGAATAGAACTCAGTATTTTCTGGTGCACACCCCTCAGTGTTTTGACGCGAAAACAATCAAGAAAGCATATTTACAAGGATTCAATCCGCGTTTTACGGACGATGCCAGCGTTGTCGAGGCAATTGGCGTTTGCCCTCTTTTGGTCTTGAGCAATGAAGAAAATATAAAAATTACGAGCCCGATCGATTTAAAAATCTTAAGTGCAATTCTTTAAGCATGAATTTTATTGCTCCTTCCTCTTTACAAATTGGCGACCTCGTGTATCTCTGTGCGCCAGCCAAAGCCATCGAAGAAAACTATGTGGTGGCAGCTGAAAAATGGCTTCAAAGTATTGGTCTTCGTGCGATCAGAAGCAAAAATTTAATTGGCAGACACCACTATTTTTCAGGCACTGAACTTGAGCGCTTGACAGACTTACAAGAAGGGCTAGACCATCCTGAAGCTAAAGCCATTTGGTGTGTGCGCGGCGGTTATGGCTGTATCCAAATTGTCGATGGCTTGCAATGGGCGCAATTTATCAAAGAACCCAAGTGGATAGTTGGATTTTCGGATATCTGTGTGTTACATCATCAAATTCAGTCTTTAGGTTTTCAGAGTATACACGCTACCATGGCACTAAACATTGATAAAAATAGTGGGTTGGCCAAACAACGTTTGCACGAATTGCTTTTTGGGCAGAAAAAATCATTTGAATTACACACAAATAGCGCCAATAAATTAGGCAGCGCGAGAGGTGTGCTCATTGGGGGCAACCTGAGTATTGTTTTCAGTATGTTGGCTACGCCTGAACGCTATAACTTTTCAGAAAGCATTTTATTTATCGAAGATTTAGCTGAACACCTCTACCATATTGACCGCATGCTACATGCCCTGCGCAAGTGCGGTGCGCTCGAACAAATCAAGGGTTTAATTATTGGCGGTATGACTGATTTAGAAGACACCGACGTACCTTTTGGTAAATCGATTGAAGCACTCATTTTGGCACATTTCACTTATCGAAAAATTCCAATTTGTTTTGATTTTCCAGCAGGTCACATCGAGGATAATCAGGCATTGCTTTTTGCCGCAAACGTTGAATTAGCGATCCATCAAAATACAAGCACACTGAACTATCTATAATCGTTCTAAATAGCCTATTTAAACAGATTATATTAGCAACATTTGTTACTATTAAATGTTGTTCACTTAAATTTGCAACACTACAAATGAAAGATTCTTATGAGTAACTCTGTAATTTTTAAATCTTCTATCGGCAAGAAGGTCTTTATGGCCCTCACCGGGCTTTTCCTGTGTACGTTTTTGGTTGGCCACTTACTTGGTAACCTTCAACTTATCCTCAAAACCGGTGAAGAAGGCCGACGTGCTTTCAATGAATACGCTTACTTCATGGGGCACAATCCATTTATCAAAATCCTTTCTTACGTCACCTATGCAGCAGTCATTATTCACATCATCGATGGTTTTGCACTGACTATTCAAAACAAAAAAGCGCGACCAATTGGTTATGCCTACAACAAGCCTGCTGCCAATTCAAGTTCAGCAAGTCGCAGCATGGCTATTTTAGGAACCCTTATCTTGGTTTTCTTAGCCACACACATGGCCAATTTCTGGTGGAAAATGAAAATCAAGGAAGACGTTCCGCTTCATACTTACAAACTAGAAATGGACAACCCAATGATGGGTGCAGCCAATGCAGAACTCTATTACACACATGTGCCAGGTATTCAACCTATTCCAAAGGACGGTAAAAATATTGTAGAGAAAGGAACTGATCTTTACATCAAAGGCACAAACGTTAAAGTGGCAGAAGGCTACCGCGACCTACACACCTTGGTCATGGACTTCTTCAACAAAAGCAAAAATGAAGGTGCGCTTTTTGCCGTATTGTTTTACGTGATCTCAATGATTGTTTTGGGCTACCATCTTTTACATGGTTTCCAAAGTGCTTTCCAATCTTTAGGTATCAATCATCCAAAATACACCCCTTTGATCAAAATCATCGGAACTGGCTTTGCTGTCATTGTTCCGTTATTGTTTGCGATCATTCCCATTATTATTTACAACCTCTAGGAATTAGGCTATGTCAACATTAAATTCGCGCATTCCAGAAGGTCCAATCTCAGAAAAGTGGACCAATCACAAGAATCACATGAAATTGGTTGCGCCAAACAACCGTCCAAAAATCGATATTATCGTGGTCGGTACAGGTTTGGCAGGAGCTTCTGCTGCAGCCTCTTTAGGTGAAATGGGTTACAACGTTAAAGCGTTTTGTTTCCAAGATTCACCAAGAAGAGCGCACTCCATTGCAGCTCAAGGTGGTATCAATGCAGCTAAAAACTACCAAAACGACGGCGACTCCGTTTACCGTCTTTTTTACGACACCATTAAAGGTGGTGACTACCGTGCACGCGAGGCGAATGTTTACCGTTTGGCCGAGGTCTCTGGTAACATCATCGACCAATGTGTGGCTCAAGGTGTTCCTTTTGCGCGCGAATACGGAGGTCTGTTAGACAACCGTTCGTTTGGTGGGACCCAAGTACAACGCACCTTCTACGCAGCAGGCCAAACCGGTCAACAACTTTTGTTAGGTGCGTACTCTGCGCTTTCTCGTCAAATCGGCCTTGGTCGTGTCAAAATGTACCATCGTCACGAAATGATGGAGCTCGTTAAAGTTGACGGCAAGGCGCGCGGCATCATCGCAAGAAACCTCGTTACCGGCGAACTCGAGCGCCATTCTGCACACGCAGTTGTTATTGCGTCTGGAGGTTACGGAAACGTATACTTCTTGTCTACCAACGCAATGGGTAGCAATGTATCTGCAGCTTGGAAAGTACACAAAAAAGGAGCGCATTTTGCGAACCCATGTTTTGTTCAAATTCACCCAACGTGTATTCCTGTTCACGGCACCAACCAGTCAAAACTCACGCTTATGTCTGAGTCTTTGCGCAATTCTGGACGCATTTGGGTTCCTATGAAAAAAGAGGACGCTGAAGCTATTCGCGAAGGCCGTTTGAAACCTACTCAAATTGCCGAAGAAGACCGCGATTACTTCTTGGAAAGACGCTATCCTGCATTTGGTAACCTCGTGCCTCGCGACGTTGCATCAAGAGCTGCCAAAGAAAGATGTGATGCTGGTTTCGGTATTGAAGCCAACGACACCAACGAAGGGGTTTACCTAGATTTTGCAACTGAAATTCGCAGCAAAGGACGTCAGTCTGCATTTGCCTTAGGAGACCACAACCCAACAGAAGAAAAAATCTTGGCATTAGGTAAAAAATGGATCGAAGAAAAATATGGTAACCTCTTTCAGATGTACCAAAAAATTACCGACGACAATCCATACGAAACACCTATGAAGATTTACCCAGCTGTTCACTACACGATGGGTGGTGTTTGGGTAGACTACAACCTTCAAAGTAGCATCGAAGGATGCTTCGTGACCGGAGAAGCTAACTTCTCTGACCACGGTGCCAACCGCTTAGGTGCTTCTGCACTTATGCAAGGTTTGGCCGATGGCTATTTCGTGTTGCCGTATACCATTTCAGACTACCTCGCAAACGATATCCGCACAGGTCATATTCCTACCGATAGTCCGGAATTTGAAGCAGCAGAAGCTGATGTAAAATCAAGTATCGATCGATTTCTTCAAAACAAAGGCAGTAAGTCCGTAGACCATTTCCATAAACGCCTCGGCCTTATCATGTGGAACAAAGTTGGCATGGGCCGCAATGAAGAAGGATTGAAAACAGCTATTGAAGAAATTGCAGCGCTTCGCGAAGAATTCTACAAAGATGTTTTTGTTCCTGGCGATGCAAACGAAATGAATACAGAACTCGAAAAAGCGATGCGTGTTGCCGACTTTATTGAGTTGGGTCAATTAATGGCCGTAGATGCCTTGCACCGCTTAGAGTCTTGTGGTGGTCATTTCAGAGAAGAATACCAAGACAGCGAAGGAGAAACACTTCGCGACGACGAAAACTTCAAATATGTTGCCGCTTGGGCATACCAAGATGGCGATGCAAAAAAAGCTGCGCTTCACAAAGAAGCGCTTAATTACGAGTACATCAAAATTGCAGCACGCAACTATAAATAAGTAGATATGGCTTCAAAATTTATCAATATTACACTCAAAATCTGGAGACAAAAAAATACCAACGCCAAAGGTGGTATTGAAACCTACAGCCTAGAAAAAGTGTCCACAGATAGTTCATTTTTAGAGATGCTCGATCAACTTAACGAGCAACTTATCAACGAACAACAAGCACCAGTAGCTTTTGACCACGACTGCCGTGAAGGAATTTGCGGAATGTGTTCTTTGTATATCAACGGGCGTGCTCACGGTCCAGAAACCGGCACCACCACATGCCAGCTTCACATGCGTAGCTTTAACGATGGTGATACCATCTATGTTGAGCCATGGAGATCTCGTGCGTTTCCTATTGTAAAGGATCTAGTTGTAGACCGCTCTGCGTTTGATCGCATTCAACAAGCTGGCGGCTTCGTCTCTGTGAACACTTCCGGACGCACTATGGATGCCAATGCCATCCCTGTTCCTAAAGCAGATGCAGACAAAGCATTTGAAGCAGCTGCTTGTATTGGTTGTGGTGCTTGTGTAGCTACATGTAAAAATGGTTCGGCCATGCTATTCGTAGGTGCAAAAGTCTCACAATACGCGCTTTTACCACAAGGAAAAGTAGAAGCGAAAGACCGCGTTATGAACATGGTTCGTCAAATGGACGACGAAGGATTCGGTAACTGTACCAACACTGGTGCTTGTGAAGTAGAATGTCCAAAAGGCATCTCTTTAGAAAATATCGCGCGCATGAACCGCGAATTTTTGAGTGCTTCCCTCACTGCTGACAAATAAGTCAAATTAACGACAAAACAAAAAGGGCGGTCATATGACCGCCCTTTTTGTTTTGATAAGCTTATGCAGAACTCATTCTAGATGAGCAATAAATGTTATTTCAATTGTTGGCCGTCTTTTTTGTACCAACCTTCGTTTTCTTTGATGTCTACCGGGACATTAGATTTTGCACTGAGGCGTTTTTGGGTAGTCATCCAGTAATAAAAACCATAGAAACCAAGCAAAATAAGTGCTGTGTTGAAGTAGTTTTGTACCATTTCATAAAAGCCAAAAGCCCATTGAAATGTGTCACCAATTTTGTATACGAAGTCTGTCCAAGTCATGTGTCGTTCTTTTATATGGCAAATGTACTACAAATTTTATAAAATCAGATGCAGCTTTAAATTTCTCCCATTAAAGCCAAAGTTTCTTTTGCGGCAGCTTGCTCCGCCTCTTTCTTTGAATGACCCTTGCCTTTACCGTATGCAGTTCTATTGATCTGTACAGTCATTTCATAAACAGCTTTTCCTTCGATAAACTGCTCATCAGAAAGCATGAACTCCAATGCCAACTTTTTGCGCTGACACCAAATAAATAGTGCCGACTTAAAATCGAGTTCTTCTTCTAACAATTTGTTCAGGTTCAGGTGTTTTCTGAAAACCGTATTTTTAAGAACGCTCTGGGTTTTATCGAAACCGCCATCAAGGTAAATGGCACCAATCAACGCTTCGAATGCATTTCCCTCCAAACCTGCAAGATTAATGCTTCTGCCTTGACTATAAATGAGGTGCTTTCTGATACCCATGCGCTCGCCAATTGCAGAAAGTGACTTACGGTTTACAATTCTGGACTTGATTTTGGTGAGCTGACCTTCGTCAATTTCAGGGTATTTGTCATAAACAAAGGAAGCTACAACAGCGTCTAATATGGAATCGCCTAAAAACTCTAAGCGTTCGTTAGCAGCTAATTGCTCGTGGTCAGTGAGCGAACTTTTGTGGGTTAAGGCCTGAATGAAATAGGATGCCTTTTGTGGCTTGTAGCCAAACTCAGCTAAAACAAAGCGAATAACTTGCAGCTCTTCGTTTGTTTTTTTCTTATTGAAGAGAGGTATTTTGAGCAACTTAAGCTTTAAATTTCTTTACAATGATGGAGGTGTTGTGGCCTCCAAAGCCAAAGGTATTGGACAAAGCTATATTGACCGTGCGCGCCTGTGGTTTGTGAAAAGTAAAGTTGAGCTTAGGGTCAAGTTCGGGATCGTCGGTAAAGTGATTGATGGTTGGTGGAACCATATCGTTTTGAACAGCTAATACGCAAGCTACCGCTTCGATGGCTCCGGCAGCACCTAAAAGGTGGCCTGTCATGGATTTGGTAGAACTGATGTTCAGGTTGTAGGCGTGTTCGCCAAAAACATGTTGGATGGCCTTTACTTCGGCGATATCGCCAAGTGGTGTTGAGGTTCCGTGTACGTTGACGTAGTCGATTGCCGATGGATCGATTTCTGCGTCTTCTAGGGCTGCAAGCATGGTGTTGCGCGCGCCCAAGCCTTCTGGGTGCGGAGCGGTCATGTGGTAGGCATCGCCTGACATACCGCCGCCGATAACCTCAGCGTAAATTTTTGCACCGCGTTTGATGGCATGTTCGTATTCTTCAAGAATAAGACAGCCAGATCCTTCACCGAGTACAAAACCATCGCGATCGAGGTCGAATGGTCGGGAAGCGGTTTCTGGAGAATCGTTGCGGGTAGATAGCGCTTTTAAAGCGTTGAATCCGCCCATACCCATTTCGTTGACACCTGCCTCTGAACCACCAGTTACGATAGCGTCGGCTTTGCCTAAACGAATGAGGTTAAACGCATCGATGATGGCATTGGTTGCAGATGCACACGCAGACACACAAACGTAGTTCGGTCCGCGCAAGCCATATTTAATAGAGATATGACCCGCTGCAATATCTGCAATCATTTTGGGGATAAAGAATGGATTGAAGCGCGGGGTACCGTCGCCACTAAAATATTCTCTAGCTTCTTCTTGGAATGTTTTAAGACCACCAACACCAGAACCCCAAATGACGCCGATGCGGTCGAGGTTTGGGTTGGACTCAAGCAAGGCAGCATCTGCCATAGCTTCCGTAGCGGTAACTATGGCATACTGCGAAAATTGATCAAGCTTGCGAGCTTCCTTTTTGTCGATGTGGTCTTCCACATTGAAATCTTTGAGTTCACATGCAAATTGCGTCTTGAATAGAGAGGCATCAAATTGTTTAATTGGTGCAGCGCCACTTTTGCCCGCCATTAGGGCATCCCAGTACTCTTGTACTGTGTTGCCAATTGGCGTTAGTGCACCCAGACCTGTTACAACAACTCTTTTTAATTGCATACCCGTAAACTAAAGAATTAGTGGGAAATGTTAAACGTTTGCTTCGATGTAAGCAACAGCGTCACCAACTGTTTGGATACCTTCTGCTTTATCGTCTGGAATAGAAATGTTGAATTGTTTCTCGAATTCCATGATTAACTCAACTGTGTCAAGTGAATCGGCACCCAAGTCATTGGTGAAGCTAGCTTCGTTAGTTACTTCACTTTCTTCAACATTCAGTTTATCTACGATGATCGCGATAACTTTAGCTTTGATATCAGACATTTTTTAAATTTTAAAGGTTTCAGCTTGCAAAGAAAAAAACTATCGCCCAATAAACAAAACTTATGCCCATTTAATTTATCAACACTTCTTGTCTTAAAGCGGAGGAATCCTTCACTATGCTTAACTTTGTAGCCGAAATGCAGGCACAATTAATTCTCTTTATTTCTGGTGGCGGAAGCAATGCGCGTCAGATTATTCGTTATTTCAAAGGAAATGAACGAGTTAAGGTAGTTGGTGTACTCTCTAGCAAGGCAAATTTAGAGATGGAAAAGTTTTGTGTCGAACAGCAACTTCATTTTTACAACTTACAAGGAAAAGATTTTACATCTTACCTTGAAATAAGTCAAGAATTGCATGCCAGTTGGGTGATTTTAGCGGGTTTCCTTAAAAAGGTGCCCACAGAGCTCATCGCGGCGTTTCCGGAACGCATCATCAATGTTCATCCTGCGTTGCTTCCAAATTATGGTGGTCCGGGTATGTATGGACAACATGTACACCTTGCAGTAAGTGCCGCAAAAGAGGCCTTTAGTGGCATCAGCATACACCTCGTCAACGAAGAATTCGACAAAGGAAAACTCCTTTTTCAGCATGCGGTGGCTTTAACTCCGAATTCTACTGCGGCTGAAATTGAACAAAAAGTCCGGGCATTAGAAATTCAGCACTTTGCTCCAGACCTCGAGGCGTATATATCGAGTGTTACAAAATAGCGCGCTCTAAATATTGCGCAAAGCGAAAACAATCTTCGTATGAATTATAAAGTGGAGCAGGAGCAATGCGAATGACATTTGGCTCTCTCCAGTCTGCAATGACACCTAAATCGGTTAAGCGGTCAAATAATTGTTTGCCTTGACCCTTTGCTAAGATCGAAAGTTGGGCGCCACGTTGGCTAGGATTGTTGGGCGTTATAATTTCAAACGAGCACTTTTCTTGATTGCGAACAGAAACATCTTCTATTAGAAAAGCTAGAAACGCCGTCAGTTGGTCGCGTTTTTGTGCAATGCGCTCCATGCCGGCATCTTCGAAGATTTCAAGCGAAGCTAAATGTGCCGCCATTCCTAAAACCGGGGCATTGCTCAGTTGCCAACCTTCGGCTCCAGGTATCGGGTCAAAGCCTGGTTCCATCTGAAAACGCACTTCTTTGTTATGACCCCACCAGCCTGCAAAACGCGGCAGGGTTTTGTTGTGTGCATGGCGTTCGTGCACAAAAAGACCAGACACTCCGCCTGGGGACGAATTCAAATATTTGTAACCACACCAAGCTGCAAAATCTACATTCCAATCGTGAAGAGCAAGGTTGACATTACCTGCTGCGTGTGCTAAATCAAAGCCAACAACTGCGCCAACCGCATGGCCAGCAGCAGTAATTTTTTGCAGGTCAAAATATTGTCCGGAATAATAATTGACACCTCCGATCATGACCAACGCTAGCTCATCGCCGAGTTCTTCAATTTTTTGAAGGATGTCTTCTTCTCTAATTAAATGTTCGCCAGCTCTTGGGCCTACTTCTACTAGCGTTTCGGCAGGCAGACCATGAAACGAAATTTGTGAAGCCAGCGCGTATTGATCGCTAGGAAAAGCTTTTTCTTCACAAAGAATTTTGACGCGTTTACCAGAAGGTCTGTAAAACGAGACCATCAGTAAGTGTAAGTTAGTCGTGAGGGAATGCGTGATAACGACCTCAATTGGCAATGCGCCCACCACCTTTGCCGCCATGTTGGTCAGGTTTTCGTGGTAAGAAAACCAGGGTCTTTTGGCTAAAAAATGCCCTTCAACTCCATAATTTGCCCAAGCATTTAATTCTTCTTGAACATAGGTTGCCGCCGTTTTAGGCTGCAACCCTAAGGAATTACCCGTAAAGTAAACCGGGTTTTCATTGTGGAAAGTCGGAAAATGAAAGCGCGAACGAAAGGACGCCAAAGGGTCTTGTTGATCTAATTCTTGGGCGAAGGTTAAGCTATTTTCAAATTTCATATGCACGGCTTTATTCGTAACTTTATGGCCACAAATATACACAAGAATGAAGACTCCCTCTCCTATCGACCGCAGCCGTTCAGCAGAATTATTTGAAGCAGCCAAAGGATATTTTCCTGGTGGTGTCAATTCACCAGTGCGCGCTTTTAAATCTGTCGGAGGTACACCGCTTTTTATTGCAAAAGGCGATGGCGCTCAAATTTGGGACGAAGACGGCAATCAATTCATCGATTTTTGCTGCAGTTGGGGTCCGCTCATCCACGGGCACAATCACCCGCATGTCTTTGAAAAAATTGTAGGGGCGCTTCAGAATGGCGCTAGTTTCGGCGCGCCAACGCGCAAAGAAAACGAACTTGCTGCTTTCATGCTTCAAAGACTGCCTTTTATCGATAAAATTCGTTTTACAAGTTCTGGTACCGAAGCGGTTATGAGTGCATTGCGTCTGGCACGTGGGGCAACAGGAAAAAATAAAATTCTCAAATTTGAAGGTTGTTACCACGGGCATGTCGATGCACTTTTGGTAAAAGCCGGCAGTGGTTTGGTTACTTTTGGAACCTCATCCAGTGCTGGTGTTCCGGAAGCCTTTGCCAACGAAACACTTGTTTTACCACTCAATGATGCCGACGCATTAACCCAGTGTTTTGAAAACCAATACCAAGATCTTGCTGCTGTCATTATTGAACCAATACCTGCCAACAATGGCTTGTTATTGCAAGACAAATCCTTTTTAAATCTCTTGCGTTCACTTTGCACAAAGTACGGTGTACTTCTCATTTTTGACGAAGTTATTTCAGGCTTCAGAGTTGCCTTTGGTGGCGCAGCCGAGCTTTTTGGTATAACGCCTGATATCGTTACGTATGGTAAAATTATCGGCGGAGGGCTACCTGTTGGCGCCTACGGCGCCAAAAAAGAAATCATGGCCAATGTTTCACCAGAAGGTCCGGTTTACCAAGCTGGTACACTTTCTGGAAACCCAGTAGCAATGGCCGCAGGTCTTGCCCAGCTTGAACTTTGTGCAGCCGATGATTTTTATATCAATCAAGCACAACGCACCCAACAATTTGTAGATAGCATCAACAGTTTTGCCCTTGCACAAGCGTATCCAATGGAGCTCGTCTGCGTGGGTTCTATTTTTTGGTTCTCTTTTAACGGCAAAAAACGCATCACCGCTGCTGATCAAATTGACGGCGACATGACTGCCTTTAATTTTATGCACCACTACCTATTAAACGTAGGCGTCTATTTTGGGCCTAGCGGTTACGAGGTTGGTTTTGTGTCTTCGACACATACCGATGCGCAGTTGGCATTTGCAGCCGAACAAATCAAAGCAGCACTAGCGGCTTTCTATCAAAAGTAATCCCTAGCTTTAGGCTGTGAATTTAGTAACTGGTGCCACCGGACTTCTCGGAAGTCATGTCTTAATTGAGTTAAGCAAACGCAATATGCCGGTTCGGGCAGCGTATCGCAACGAAAAAAAAATTGCAGCCGTGCAAGCGCTGTTTCATTACTATTTGAAAGAAAATGCAGCGCAAAAATGGGCACAAGTCGAATGGATAAAAGCTGACCTCCTCGACATAGAAGACTTAAAGCACCTTGTGAAAGGCAGCACAACCATTTATCATTGTGCAGCCCTCGTTTCGTTTTTCAAAGCCGACTTTGAAGCCTGTATTCAACAAAACCGTTACGTTACGGCTAACTTAGTAGATCTTGCCAATACAATGGGTGTCCGACACTTTTGCCACGTGAGCTCAACTGCTTCTATTGGAGGTAAAGAGGCGCTCGTAAGTGAAAAGTCTAAATGGGATGAAGGCGGACAGCACAGCGGCTACGGCGTTTCCAAACGCATGGCTGAAAAAGAAGTATGGAGAGGGATTGAAGAAGGCTTGCGCGCAGTCATTGTAAATCCGTGCGTTATTTTAGGCCCTGCTGCCCCAGGTAGTCCGTCTTTGCAAATGCTCAGTACAGCTCAAAAAGGCTTGCGCTTTTACACAAGTGGCGCCAACGCAGTTGTAGATGCCCGAGACGTAGCATGGGCAATGGTGGAGCTCGTTGAGCAAAATATTCATGCCGAACGCTTTTTAGTAGTTGGGCCACAACAAACTTTTAGAGACTTATTTGGCGCGTTTGCGCAGCAGCTTGGGCGCAAAGCGCCTAGTATTGCTGCGCCTAAAGTACTTACGCTACTTTTTGCAGCTATTCACGAACTATGGTGCCATATCTCAGGTAAACGCGAAGGCCTTACCATAGAAACAGCGCGTTCTTCACATGAAGTCTTGCGCTATGACCGCAACAAAATCGAAAAACAATTGTCATTTAAGTATACACCCTTAGCAGATATCATTCAAAATATGATCGCCGGGCAAGCTTTTATTGAAAAAAACATCACACCTTGAGTCGAAAACTGATCATTTTCATCGGTATCTTTTACCTTGTTGGTATCGTTGGTATGTCATTAGGGCCCTACAAATCATTCTTTGTAGGCTTATCCTTCTTTCACTTATTGCTGTCTTTTGGCATTCTCTTGTTAGGCAGAAAAACACACACACCGACCTTTTGGCTTTTCATCGGCATAGCCTTTGCAACCGGAATGCTCGTTGAATGGATCGGTGTACATACTGGTTATTTATTTGGGAGTTACCACTACGGTGCTGTTTTAGGACCAAAACTCTTAGGTGTTCCGCTCATTATCGGCATCAATTGGGCTATGCTCAGCATCGTGAGTGCTGCACTTCTTTCCACACTCAAATTGAACTTTTGGCTTGAAGTCCTTGCCTCGGCTGCCTTAATGGTGTTTCTGGACTTTTTAATGGAACCTGTCGCGGTCAAACTCGGGTTTTGGTACTGGAAAGATGGAATTATACCCATCTATAATTATGTATGTTGGTTTGTTACCGCTGTTTTTTTACAGTTTATCTTGCGCAAATGGCGCCTTAATGAGGCAAACAATGTGGCGGTGGCGTTGTTTATTTACATGACGATATTTTTTACTTTTTTAAACTTTCGCTTATGAGTTGGTGGGGTCCGGTAGTTACACTTGCTACTTTTTTCGGAATGGAGTTTATGGCGTGGGCAACGCACAAATATGTCATGCACGGCATTATGTGGTATTTTCACAAAGATCACCATCAGGTGGAGCCCGGCTTTTTCGAGAAAAACGACGTCTTCTTTTTGATTTATGCCATTCCGTCTTGGTTGTGCATCATGCTCGGCCTCATGAACCAAAACTACCTTCCTGTTTGGATTGGCTTCGGCATTGCCGCCTATGGTTTGGCTTATTTTCTTATCCACGACGTCTATATTCACCGCCGTTTTAAATGGCTGCGCGACATCGAGCATCCTTATTTTTATGCCATCCGCAGAGCACACAAAATGCACCACAAACATCTAGGTAAAGCACATGGCGAGTGTTTTGGGATGCTATTAGTGCCGTTTCGTTTTTATATCGAGAGCGCCAAACAATTTAAAAAACAACAAAACGCATGAGTCTGTACGCTTGGGTCATCTTACTTTCATTTGCAGGGCCTTTTGCGCTCAGTTTTGACAAAAAGGTGGCGTTTTTTAAAGAATGGCGTTTTGTAATCATCGCAACGCTTATAGTTGCTGTTCCTTTTCTCATTTGGGATGAATTGTTTACCCAATGGGGCGTTTGGGGCTTCAACCCTAAATACCTCTTAAAGATTTATTTGGGGCACCTACCTTTGGAAGAGGTCTTATTTTTTATAGTGATCCCTTACAATTTCATTTTCATTTTAAAAGTCATTCAAGCCTATTTTCCAAATAGAAATCAAAAGCGCATTGCGCCTTTTTTCGCCTTTATATTTATAGCTACATCTTCTCTTTGGATTTTATTATACGGCACCAATTATTACACTTTCCTAGCTACATTTTTAAGTGCGGTACTTACAATTTTGTTGCGCAACAAAAGTTGGTACCAAGATTTTATGTGGGCGTATTTGCTCTGCCTCATTCCATTTTTTATTGTCAATGGCATACTCACCGGGGCGGTTACGGAGGCTCCAATTGTCTGGTACAGTGGACAACACATCATTGGCTGGCGCATGATCAGCATCCCTTTTGAAGACCTCTACTACAACTACTCTTTGCTCTTGCCACTTACCTGGATGTATTTTTCTTTAAAAAATCGCAAGGAAAATTGATTTTGTATTTTGAAAAATTAAAAAAATAATTAACTTTGTCGCCCCTAGCAAAGCAAAGGCCGCGCAATAATGGGAGTTTCAAGCGAGAATAGCTCAGTTGGTAGAGCACGACCTTGCCAAGGTCGGGGTCGCGGGTTCGAATCCCGTTTCTCGCTCTTTTGAGCTCGAGTGGTGGAATCGGTAGACACGCCGGACTTAAAATCCTGTGGGCATTTGCCCGTGCGGGTTCAAGTCCCGCCTCGAGTACAATTATTGTGAAATTAACCCTTGATTCTGAACGAATTGAGGGTTTTTTGTTTTAAATCAATTCACTTTTTCCAAACATTTTTGATATTTTTAAAAATGCGCTACACCTTTCTACTTATCCTTTCAGGTTTTTTATTTGGTGCTTGTTCTTCAGCCTCCAAAGAACCCAAAGCCAAAAAGAAAAAAGCAATTGTCTACAAAGAAGTAGAACCAAGCCAGACCTATGGCACTTGCCTTATTGGGGAGCTAACCTGGATGAATCAAAACTTAAACGAGCCACATTTTAAAAACGGAGACGCCATCAAGCAAGCCAAAACTGCTGAAGAATGGAAAAAAGCGGGCGGCACAGGTACACCTGCTTGGTGTTATTACAACAACAATCCAAAACTGGGTGAAAAATTCGGAAAGCTCTATAATTGGTATGCAGTGAACGACCCAAGAGGTTTGGCACCAAAAGGCTGGCGCATGGCTACTGATTCAGATTGGAAAGATTTAAAAGCTGCTCTACAAAAACAAGACCTAGACGCTATGGCCTTGCAACATTCGTCGTTTATTGGTGCGTACCCAGATGCCGATGTCTTAAAATTTCATGCGTATGGCTCAGGCTATCGCAAAGAAAGTGGGGGGTTTGCCAATATAGATGAATACGCCAGTTTTTGGAGCAAAGACACAACTAATGGCTACAGCGCCAATGCATTTCATTTGCGCAAAAATCAATTCAATCCGCTTTTTGGTTCATCATATCGCACTGTTGGTTTTTCTGTGCGTTGCCTTAGAAATTAACCGCGTTCATGCTTGACCCAAAACACTACAACCCTGTCCGGCCCATTTCCTTAAAGGGGAAGTTTTTGGTTGGCTTGGTGCGCTTACTTTTTAAAATGCGCAAGGTTTTAGGTGGACAAGATTGGGAGCAACCGTTGGAAGGCCATCATGAAGACCCGCGCAAAATGACGCGAAAGCAGCAACTTTATTTTGGTTATAAATATTACTACCGCGCAATCCTTAAAGGAGATAAAGGCGCGGGGCTTGAAGAATACTTTCAAAGTCAAGGAGCGAAGTTTCAAAGTAAAGCCATTTCTAAAAGCACCCAAAAAATTACGCTTAGCTCGGGCGGCGACCTCATGCCCTACTTCTGTATCACTTCAACACAGTGTCAAAAAATTTGGCAAGATAGTGGTGACTTTTTCTTCAATGCTGATTTAGTAGTAGGTAATCTTGAAACGCCGCTACATCCAAAAAAACCAGCCTCGTATGTGCCAGAAGTCATGCTCAGTAATATGTACTTCAATGCAAACGAAGACATGTTTGGTGTTTTTTCTGGGTTTGGCAAATACAAGGGTTTTGATGTGCTGTCTACAGCCAATAACCACTCTTTGGATCAGGGCGAGGCGGGCGTGCTTGAAACGCTTCAATTTTTAGATGCTCAAAATATCACACACGTTGGAACGGCGCGGTCTTTGGATGAGCGCGACCAATTTCCGATCCTAGAAAAGAACGGCATCAAAGTCGCATTTTTATCCTACACGTTTTCCTTAAATGCGTTGGTTTGCCCACCTGGCAAATCTTACTTAGCCAATCACATGAACCTCAACGAAGCCAATCCGGATATTTCTTTGATTGTAGCACAAGCCAAACAAGCCAGAGAAAGAGGCGCTGAATTTTTGATTGCGTTCTTACATATGGGCTGCGCGTATCAGCCGTATCCGTCAAAAGTCATTGTAGACAACATGCATCAAATTTGCAAAGAAACCGGCATTGACCTCGTGCTTGGCGGCCATCCGCACAATGCTCAACCCATCGAGTTTTTAGATCTCAAGGATCCGTTTACTGGGCTAGCCAAACAAAGTACAATTGTCTATTCTCAGGGCGATTTTATAGCCTACGACATTCATAAATGGTGCAAATTGCCATTGCTACTGAAATTTGAACTCTCTAAAATCGAGGACAAAGTGGTATTGACTGACTTGCAAGCTAAATTATTTTACAATTATGCCGAAATCACCAACGGCAATGTACAAGCGCTGCAATTATTGGATTACCAAAAATTGATTGCAAACCCTCAGTTATTAGAAGGCGATATAAACGCACAAAAAGAATTTGAAGAACTGAAATCCTTTGCTGAAACGTATATTTTAAAAGGAAATCTTAAGCGGTTCTTAGTAAAAGAATAACGCGATAGCAAAACCAATAAATAAAACGCCAACAAGTCTATTGACCAAGCGCAAAAAGCGTGCAGTGATGTATGGTTTTAAGAAGGAAGCGCCCCATGAGATGAGACATTCCATGCTAAAAATAGCACTCAAGGCCCCTACAAAATAAAATACAGCCTCAGACAAACTATACTTTGCAACGGTTTGAAGTTGAGTAGTAATTGCCAACCATCCGATATAATTACCCGGATTAAGCACGTTGAGCAAAAAGCCCATTGAAACGAATTTAGCAACTTGCTTTTTCTCGGTTTTTGGATAGGTTATGTTTTCTTTTTTGAATAGGTTGGAAAGGCCGTAAAAAAGTAAAAAGGTGGCGCCACAAAGCCGCACAATCCAATCAGTTGTGCTGCCTTCCGGAATCAATTCTGCATTGAACCAGCTCAATGAAATCAACAAAATATCCGAAGCGATTACACCAATTGAGATGAAGACACCCGTTTTAAAGCCATGGTCTATGCTGTTTTGGACCAAGGCGAAGAAGACCGTGCCGAGCATGATACTCATAACCATTCCTGTTAAAAAACCATACAGCACTATCTCAGTCATTTGCTTTCTATCTATTCGTTTTTGGTCGACAAAGCTATTTATTTTTATCGACCAACATCATAAAATACCACATTGTAGGTATTTCCAAATGCCTAAAGACCTCCTACTTTTGCCTCGTTATTTATATTTAATCTAAATAAAAATGAAGCGTATATTTTTCCTAACCATGTTGATTTCAGAATTAGCTTTTGGACAAACGAGCGCTTCTTCAGATTCTTTAAGAACTATAGAAACCCAAAGTATTTCTATTATTGGGCTCCAAAACAAATACATCGGTGGCTCGAGTTGCCGTGTGAACAACACACAGCTTCAAAAAATGAATCAGGCCGATATCAATAAAGTATTGCGAAGCATGCCAGGTATTCAAGTGCGCGACGAAGAAGGATTTGGTTTAAGACCTAACATTGGCTTGAGAGGAACGCCAGTAAATCGAAGTGCAAAAATTACAGTAATGGAAGATGGCATTTTAATGGCACCTGCTGCATATGCCGACCCCGCTGCCTATTATTTTCCAACATTTGCGCGAATGAGCGGAATAGAAGTACTAAAGGGCAGTAGTCAAATTAAATATGGGCCCTATACCATCGGTGGCGCAATTAATTTATTATCCACTGGCATTCCGACTACATTTAAAGCTTTCGCACAAGCAAGCTATGGTAGCTTTGCCTTGAATCAGCAACGCTTTTGGGTTGGCGACACCAAAGGACAACTGAGTTATTTATTTGAAATAAATCGTTTGGCAACCAGGGGATTTAGAGAACTTGACGGCGGTGGTAACACCGGTTTTGATCGTCGGGATTACCTCGGAAAAGTGCGTTGGCAAAGCAAAGCCGCTGCTCGAGTGCAACAAAGTGTTCAGCTTAAAGTACTACATACCGAAGAAAACGCAAATGAAACCTACTTAGGCTTAAATTTTACTGATTTTCAAGAAAACCCTTTGCGCAGATATTCCGGCACACAAAAAGACCTTTTGAATTTATTTCATAATCATGTCGTTTTGCAACATGTGATTACGCCTTTCAAACATTTACAAATTACAACAAGCGGATATCTGACTCAAACGTTCCGCGATTGGGGGCGAGCAAATAGTTTCGGAGGGCAAAGTATCAGCGCAATAATCTCTGACAATAATACGAACCAGCTCGGTTATCAAATCATGACAGGTCAAGCTAATGGAGAGGTTATTTTCAGAAGTGCAGCGCGACATTATATTACAAAAGGCTTACAAACCAATGCGCGTTATCAGTTCAAGACAGGAGCTATTGAACAGTCAATAGAACTCGGCTTGCGTCTACATCAAGACGAAGCCAACAGATATGGCACGCAAAGCAAATACCAAATGACCGATGGCCTAATGATTTTAACCGATGGCGGAGAGCAAGGTAATCAAGAAAACCAAATCAGACAAGGCACAAGCTTTGCTGGCTATCTCAATTACCAGCTTCATTATAAACATTGGACACTCAACACGGGTATCAGACAAGAATTGATCACATTAGGTTTTCTTAACTATGGTACCGCTGATTTTGCAAGAACAGGCGCCGATCTAAAAACTGCAGCTAACCAAATACAGATTTGGCTTCCGGGCGCTAGCATATATTATGATCTCAACGAGAAAAATAGTTTCTTCACAGGTGTTCACAAAGGATTTTCACCTCCTGGAATGCCAAATACAACAAGCGGAGAACAAGCCCTTTCCGAAGAAGCACTCAACTATGAGCTCGGCTACAGAATGCTTTCAAAGAAATTGCAAATTCAGGCGGCACTATTCAGAAGCGCTTATCAAAATTTACTCGGTTCCGATAATATTTCAGGTGGTGGTTTAGGAACAGGTGATCAATTCAATGCAGGCAAAGCATTAGTTCAAGGTTTGGAATTGAGCACTCAATACCTGATGAAATTGCCTTTTATGCCAAGCATTCAAGTGCCCCTCCACCTGAATTATACTTTTACCAAAGCAACCTTTGCAGAAACATTTATAAATGGTGGTGGCGATTGGGGAATGGGGCAGATCAATAGCGGCGACTTCATTCCTTTTATTGCGCCACACTTATTGAACTGCAGTGTCGGGCTTGAACATCAAAAATGGAACGCTTTACTAAGCGCAAATTATATAGGAACCACCAGAACCACACCCGGACAAGACCAGAGCATTGTAGCCATTTCAAATGAAAATTATGCACTTGTAAATAGCATCAAGGGCTTTACCATCATTGATTTCTCCTGTAATGTGGAGCTAAACAAACAATGGACGCTTTACGGCACCATTCAAAACATAGCAAACAATCTTCAAATCGTGGCTAATCTACCGCAGGGATACCGCTCTGCATTGCCCAGAACTTTCGTTTTGGGTCTAAAAATGAAGCTTTAAACCTGTAAAAGACCTCCGACTTACTTAATTAGGGTCAATTAGACAATAATTCGTAACTTCACGCCTCAATTTTTTGTACATTTAGTCGCATGTGGAGTAGAATAGCCAGTTTTATATTAAGAAATCGCTTGTTTATACTGGCTATTATTGCCATCATCACGGTGTTTTTTGGCTACTATGCTGCCACAGCTCTAAAAGTCGACAACCGCTTTGGCAACACCCTTCCCAAAGACGACCCTATTCAAATGGACTACGAAAAGTTCAAATTACAATTTGGAGAAGATGGGTCAACTCTCGTTATTGCCGTACAGACAGACTCCCTTTATACCGAAACCAACTTCAAAAAATGGCGTGAACTCGGTTACCAAATTTTAAAAATCAAAGGGGTAGACAACGTTGTATCTGAAGCCACCCTCTTTGGGATGACCAACAACATCAAAAAAAATGAATTTGAAATTCACCGTATTTTTTCGGATACCACCTTCAGAGATAAATCTATAGAAGCTGTTCAAAGCGAAATCCGCAAAAACCCAATCTACCGTGGACTGCTCTACAACGACACCAGCAATGTGTCCTTATTAATGATAGGCATCGATGAAAAAGTTCTTTCCAATCCTAAAAAATCTGGTGTTGTTCTTAAAATAGAAGAACTTGCCAATGAATACGAAAACCATTTTGGCAAGGTATACTTTGCAGGCTTACCTCACATACGCGTTGTGGTCGCTAAGCGCATTGTAGCTGAAATGTACATCTTCTTGGGTTTGTCTATATTAGCTTCTTCACTCCTATTGTTCATCTTTTTCCGCTCGCTTTATGTGGTACTGCTTTGTAATGTGGTGGTATTTATCTCCGTGATTTGGGCACTAGGTAGCATTGCCTTTATGGGCTATGAGCTTTCGATCATCATGGCGCTCATTCCACCACTTTTAATTGTGATTGGCGTTCCCAACTGCGTCTTTCTCATTACCAGGTACCATCAGGAATACGTGCGGCTCGAAAATAAAATGCGGGCCTTGTTCGTGATGGTCAAACGCATTGGTTCCATTACATTTTTAACAAACCTCACAACTGCAGTTGGTTTTGTGACTTTTACAAGTTCCGATAAACTCGCACAATTTGGCTTGATTTCTAGTTGGAATATCATGATGGTATTTGTGCTTTCCTTGGCAATCATTCCAATTTTCGCTTCATTCGCTAAACCGCCAAAACCGCGTCACCTCAAGCACCTGAGTCGAGTTTATTCGCAAGGTTTTATTGAAATCATTGTTAAAGTTGTTACCAAGTATCGTCCTTGGGTATATGTTTCATCTATTTTGTTGGTGATCTTCAGTCTGTACGGCATGACTAAAATTATTTCTACAGGTAATGTCACCAGTGACCTCCCTCCAGACGACCCTATTCTACAAGACCTCAAATTCGTGGAGCACAATTTTGGCGGTTCTATTCCATTTGAAATTACCGTTAATTATAAAGAAAAGGGGCGCTTATTCAATGCTGAAACCATGCGTAAGGTGGAGGAAATCCAAAGCACTTTTGCCAAAGACACCCTCTTTTCTAAAAGCATCTCTTATGTCGACCTCATCAAGTCTATCAACATGGCTTACCATGGCGGCGACCCAAGTAAGTACACCCTGATATCAAATCGCGACAAACTCCGGCTTAAAAAGTACATAGACAAACTTGACTTAAGTAGTTTAAACGGTGGTTCTATATCTTTAAAAAACCTTGTTGATACGAGTAAAACAACGCTGCGCATCCGCATGCAAATGAAAGACCTCAACGTCGATAAAGTTGGGCCTGCCTTAGATGCACTCAAAATCAAAACCAACGAAATCCTCAATCCGGATCAAAAAACACTCGACCGACTCTACACTAAAATTACAAAAGGAAATACAGCTGCGTTAGATAGCATCATTTATGAACACACAGGTGTCTTCAATAACCTAACAGCGTTGGTTTCGAAGGGCAATGACCAAAAACAAATGGCTTTGGACATGGACCCTGAAAAAATCAAAGCGTACGCCGGGAACAAACAATTCAACAAAAACCTCAGAAGCGCTATAGATGCCGAAAAATACGACTTAGTCTTTACCGGAATTAAAGTTGTTCAGACCGAAGGCACCAAATACCTATTTGTAAACCTTTTACAGAGTCTCATCTTTGCAATCATTTCTATTGCAATCATGATGGCCTTTTTGTTCCGCTCCATGCGCATTATTCTCGTATCCATGATTCCG
>CANHBA010000008.1 GCA_947458985.1 Flavobacteriales bacterium | reverse complement strand
GTCACTGTATACTGACCTCCTACTACACCTGTTATATCTTGGGATGTTTGGCCATTGCTCCAGCTATAGGTGTAGCCAGGTACGCCACCAGCTACTGTTAAGTCTACGCCGCCTGTTGGCGTGCCAAAACATAAGGCTGAAGTTGGGTATAAAGTAACTGCTAAGGCACTACCTGGTGCAGTTACAACTCCCGAATAAAGCGCCTGACATCCGTTGTCATCTGTTACGATGACAGAGTAAGTACCTGCATTTAGATTATAGATATCTTGCGTTGTTGCACCGTTGTTCCACTGATAAAAATAAGGACTAGTGCCACCAGTTATAGTGAGGTCAACGATTCCATTTGTATCACCTAAACAAACAACATTGTAAACAGTACCATTTATAGTGAGTGGGGCAACGGGCTGAGTTACATTGAAACTCATGAACATTCCACAGCCCAATACATCTTCTACATTGACATAATACTGTCCAACCGCTAAATTAGTGATGTCTTGCTCAATTGCGCCTGTTCCCCATTCGTAAACATAACCTGGCATACCTCCTGAAGGGGTAAGGTCTATCCAGCCATCGGCTCCACCGAAGCAATTGACAGGATGTATGGTACTTGCCACGACTACTGTATTAGAGGGGTCTAGAATTTCAACCGGCAATGACTCCTGACAACCGTTGGCATCGGTAACAGTAAGCACATAAATACCATTTTGTATGCCAGAAATATCTTGCGTAGTAGCACCATTGTTCCAACTATAGGTATAACCTGGGGTGCCATCTGTAACGCTTGCGTTGATCGCCCCAGCAACTGAATCCAAACAATTCGCATTGGTATGCGTCTCGGTGATGGTCATGGAAGTAAGCGGCTGAGTTAGCGTGATGCTGTCAATTTCAATACAATTGTTTGCATCTGTTACAGTAACCGTGTATGTACCTGCTGGTAATCCGGAGATATCTTCGGTTGTGGCACCATTAGACCAAGAAAAACCAAAAGGTGCTACACCACCAGTAACTGTGAAGTCGACCGAGCCGGTTGAATCATTCAAACACAAAACGTCCTGACCAGTGATTGAGGTAAAAATCGGAATGGCGAGATTGACAATCGTAACAGATAAAGATTCACTACAGCCATTGCCATCTTCTACTTGAACGGTATAAGCTCCCGCGACCGCAGGGATGACATCTTCGTTAAAACTCAGGTTACTTTGGTTGCTCCAAACAAAAGAATATGGTGCGGTACCACCTGTTGTGGTGAGGTCAATAGAACCAGGACCAGAACACCCAGCATCTTGGTGTGTTTCAGAAAGTGCGAGCGGCCCTTGTGGTTGAGTCACTACAAAGGTTTGGGTAATGGTGCAAAGGTTGTTATCTGTAACCAAAACACTATAGGAGCCAGCAGGTAAGGTGTTGATGTTTTGACTTGTAAATGCCCCGCTGTTCCAATTATAGGTGTATGGTGTGGTGCCACCAGATACTGCAATATTTACGGCTCCTATATTGGTGCCAAAACAAGCGATTGGGGTCACTAGACCTGACATAGATAAGGGCGCAACTGGTTGTTGGATAGTGGCTCCGTATGAGATTGAACAACCATTTGCATCGGTAATTTGAACATTGTAAGTTCCAATCGGTAGTCCAGAGATATCTTCTGTTGTAGCACCAATTGACCAACTATACGCATAGACAGGAGTGCCCCCTGCAACAGTAATGTTTATGGAACCAGTTGCATCGCCGTAACACAACACATCTTGCTGGGTGTGGGTTACAGAAAGTGGCTGAGCAGGTTGGGTAACTGTTGTTTCAATGGAGTCTTTACAGTTGTTGGCGTCCGTAACAATCATTTCATAAAGCCCCGCTTGAAGCGTTGAGATATTTGGATTGATTTGTCCGTTATTCCAAAGGATGGTATAAGGAAGTGTGCCACCTCCAATTGTGGTATTGACAGCTCCATTTGTGCCAGCATAACAAAGCACCGCTGTTGGAACAGCACTCAATGCAATTGGGGAAGGCTGGGTAAGCGTAACCGTTGCCGATGACACGCATCCTTTGGCATCCGTAACAGTTAAAGTATAGGTGCCAATAGGCAGGTTATTGAGGTTGGTTGTGCTTGATCCGTTACTCCAAGAATAAATGTATGGGGCAGTGCCTCCTGAAACACTACTTGAAATACTACCATCTGAAGCCCCAAAACAGGAAATATTTTGACCGTTGTAGTTACTGGTAATTTGGAGGCTTACAATTAGGGTATCTGGTTGGGTAATAGAAAAACTTGTGTCTGACTCACATGTAAAGCCATCGGTAACCTGAAGACTAAAAAGCCCAGGGGACAAATTGTTGATGGCAGCTGTATTCTGACTATTCGTCCAAAGATAGGTGATCGGAGCACCACCAGCAACACTAGTGACAATTGATCCGTTAGCCGCGTTGTAACAAGTAACATTGGTTAAAGAAACCAATGAGATGGTTGGCTCGGGGTGTACGACAATACTATTTGTGATATTGCTAAACGTACATGCTGAACCGTTGAAGGTAACGTCTAATTCATATACACCGGTATTTAAGGTGCTGATGTTGGAAATAGTCGGGTTGTAAATCGTGGAAGTAAAACCCTGAGGGCCCGACCAAAAGTAATTTGCCCAGGTAGAATTGAGCGTAGTAAGCTGGAGGTTGTCTCCGGGGCACAGCGGATCGTTAAAAGTAAAATCTACAGGCGGACATGTTGCTGTTGTAATGGTTACCTCGTTATTGGCAGAGGTTGGGCAACCAAATGCATCGTAGACATCTGAAGTTCCGTTGTTGGTGACGGTGTTACCAGAAAGCGTACCTGTTCCAAATATATAGGCTTTATTTTCTAAGGTTGAATCACATTTAAGGATAAGGCAATCATTGGAAACCTGCACCTGAAATTTGACCAAAACGCTATCCAAAGTAGTATTGATCATGCTTCCGCCACTGCTGGCCGAAGCGCCTGTACCAACTCTATATTTCACGAAGCGGCTTGCCGCATTGTACTCTGCTTGGTCATCGCCGGCAGCATCTGACATTGGACCCGCATTTGGTCCGTTGAGCACCACTAAAGAATTGGGTACATAAGCTGTTCGAATATCTAAGGTGTCGGTGATGAAACAGTTGACTGCTACATCTGATCCGATGTTTTTTCCGGAAATAGTATACTCTAGAATATCGCCAGGAGCCACCGCACCACCATTGAGGTCATTGACAAAAACGGTTGCGCGTAAGTCTGGTTCGTAAATATCTACGGCAGAAGTAATGACCCTAGAAAGAATGGTTTCTGAAGAAGTAGTTACCCTAATATTTGCAGATGTAGCGCCATTACTTAGGTAGTTTTGCGCTGCATTATTTGGAATAAAAATACTGGCATCATAGCCTAGTGTATTGTTATAACTTGGATTGCGAAAAGGAGTAAGAACGCCGTTGTAAGCAATTGTACTATTGAACATGTCGGTGGCGGTATGCAATGCATCGCTTACTTGCACATAGCTAGTACCCACCCCATTAAATAAAAGTTGGTCACCCGTTTGGGCGCGGTCACCGTCGTAGGCAATGACACCCAATTCAAAAGAAACCGCTCCTGAAAGCGGTGTCAAGAAGCCAGAAATCGGAATGGTAACGGTATTAGAAGAAGAGCCTTGACTTACGTTGGCCAAACCATCAAAGACTGTGAGGTTTTTGTAGGGGTCAGAAATGTTTTTGTAAACCACAACGATCGTCCAGCCTCCAAAAAGGTTTGAGCTGTTAGACTGTTGAACTTGATCAGCAATTGTAAAACGGCCTTTAATGCCCGCTGCCTGAACAATACTTGTGATGTTTTTGAAACAAAAGTAAGAAACTGCACCTGTGGTGTTGTTGATCGTTTGGTCTGCAGCAAGTTGCTGATAGGAACCATTATTGACTTTTAACTTGATGTTACTCCTATTGGCGTAATTAGCAGTTGAGGTTGTGATTTTGCCTCCCCAATAAAGCCCAGCCCATGATATTTCAGAGCAGTTGGGTAGGTTTAGGCTGTCGCTAGACGACATAAAAGTGGTTGGGTCAGTATCCACATCTACGTAAGACATGGTATAACTATTGTTTTGCCCAGAACCCGTGGGTGGAAGTTGAGCCTGTGCATTGGTGCAACTTGCCGAAGCATTACAAGTAACCGAAACATTACTGATGAAACGAATATTCCCCTTTTGCTGTGTCTGATAACGGATATTAAATGGGCTTACAATTTGAGAAAAACCTACAAAATAACAGACAAACACCAACGTGAAAGCTAATAAAAACCGAAAAAGGGAAGGAGAATGGTGCGTATTGTTTTCGTTCATGCAGATATTTGGAGAGTTAACAGCTTGATTATAACGAAAAAGGCCCCCAAAAGGTTGCCTTTTTCATATTAAATTAACATTGACAATTTTAAAGTGGAATATTGCCGTGTTTTTTCTGGGGTAAAGCCTCTGCTTTTTTCTCTAACATTTTATAAGCAGAAATGAGTGCTGCTCTGGTTTCTGAAGGCAATAGCACCTCGTCAATTATCCCTCTTTCAGCTGCACGGTAAGGGTTGGCAAAAGTGTCGGCATATTCGGCTTCTTTTTCTAGCCATTTTTGAGCCGGATCTGGAGCTGACGCGATGTCTCTTTTAAAGATGATTTCTGCTGCACCTTTTGCACCCATTACGGCGATTTCTGCAGTTGGCCATGCAAAGCTGAGGTCAGCACCTAGGCTACGCGAGTTCATGACGCAATAAGCGCCACCATATGCTTTGCGGGTAATGACTGTGATTTTTGGAACCGTAGCTTCGGCAAAAGCATAAAGCAGTTTGGCGCCATGCGTAATGATGCCGCGCCATTCTTGGTCGGTGCCTGGTAAAAACCCTGGTACGTCTTCGAGGACCAACAATGGAATATTGAAGGAATCGCAAAAACGCACAAAACGCGCACCTTTTCGTGAAGCATCGATATCTAATACCCCTGCCATTGACGCCGGCTGATTGGCAATAACACCAACGGTTCGGCCCTCTATGCGGGCAAAACCTACGACAATATTTTTGGCGAAATCTTCGTGGACTTCTCTAAAACTGTTGTCATCGACCAAACAATCAATGACGCGCTTGATGTCGTATGGAGTATTGGAATTTTCAGGTAAAATTTGATCGATTTGCTTGTTCTTTGAAGCCTGAAAACTGAAAACTGGCGTTAATGGGGCTTCTTCGTTGGCATTTTGTGGTAAATAAGTGATAAGGTCTCGCGCCTTGCGGATACATTCGACGTCGTTGGCTGCCGTAAAGTGGTTCACCCCTGATTTTTCGGCATGGGTTTTGGCGCCGCCCAAATCTTCGGAACTGACCTCTTCATGGGTAACTGTCTTGACCACATTTGGGCCAGTGACAAACATGTACGAAGTTTCTTCCACCATAAAGATGAAATCGGTAAGGGCTGGTGAATATACAGCGCCACCTGCACATGGGCCCATGATCAAGGAAAGTTGAGGAACGGTCCCGGACGCACGCGTATTGCGAAAGAAGATATCGGCATAACCGCTTAAGGAAACCACACCTTCTTGGATGCGCGCCCCACCGGAATCGTTCATGCCGATGATTGGTGCGCCATTTTTCATGGCCATGTCCATGATACGACATATTTTGGCAGCGTGTGTTTCAGAAAGAGACCCGCCTAAAACTGTGAAATCTTGAGAATAAACATAAACCAAACGGCCATGAATATTACCATAACCGGTAATGACGCCATCGCCAAGGTATTTTTGTTTATCGAGGCCAAAGTTGGTGGAACGGTGTTCTACAAAAGCACCTATTTCCTGAAAGGTTCCTTCATCGAGGAGTAAGGAGATGCGTTCGCGCGCACTCAGCTTGCCTTGTTGATGTTGTTTTTCTATGCGTTCAGCACCGCCACCCTGGTGTAATGCTTCGCGTTTATCGTGGAGTTGTTGTTCTTTTCCCATATTGCTCTTGAACAACAAAAATACTGAATTTACTCCTTCAAAAAAGCAGCTTTGTTTTCAGAAATAAGCAGCAGCAGCCAAGCACTCAAAAAGAAGCTAATTTCTGCCGTTTCAGACCAAGAAAAAATAGCTAAGCAGATAGACATCAGCATGAAAATAACCGTACTTGCGATGAGGCGTGCCCCCAGTTTTTTCAAATGTGATACCGCGTTGTAACTCCCGTGCAACATCAGTTCCATGCGCTGTCTGGAGCGTTCAGTGTAAATGAGAAGTGGTATGAGAATGAAACCTTGTGGAATGAAAAAATCTTCGTACCAAAAGAATGCGGAGAATGCGCTTGCAAAACGCCAAGTTGGTTCGGTAAGTACGATGTAAAAATGACTGATGATGAGAAAAGTAAAGTAAAACAAAACAGGGCGTAAAAGAAGCGCAAGCTTACGGCTTTCAGGTCTAAAAAAAGCAAAAACCAGGCGGATACTAAGGTCAAAAATGATGAAAAGCAAGATAAAATATAAATCCCAGTCCCAAAATAGGAAGCCCAAGAGTGGCAAGAGGAAATCCCCTAAAATCTCGCTGATCAGTTGTGCTTTTTTCATATGCGTTTGCGCAAGACTTTCACACGATCTTTTGACAATTCATAGGTAGAATCGACTTTGAGCGCCTTTGCATAACTAAAAAGAGCATTCGCTAGGTCGTTGCGGTCTTCGTAAAGTAAGCCCATGTTGTGGTAAGACGGTATGTGTTGCGGATTAACTTTAGTCGCTTTTTTGTAAAAGAACATGGCGCTATCGGGCTGGTTGTAAGTAAACTGAGCGAGGTAGCCTAAGTGGAAATATCCATCGGCAAAAGTGGAATCTACTTTTGTCATTTTGCGATACAAACGCTGTGCAGATGCTTCTTGACCAAATTTTTCTTTGGCAAAAGCCAAGGCATAAATGACTTCTGTATTTTTGGGTTGTAATTGGTAGGCGGTCATGTACTTTTCAATACATAAAGGGTTGTTCTCGTATTCGTAAAGAGAACCCAATAAAAGATAAGTCATGTAATAGTCCGGGTCTTGCTGAACTGCTGTTTCATAAGAGGATATAGCGAGCTTTACATTTCCTTCAAGTTTGTAAATAGTGCCTTTCAGAATATATGCGTCTCGGAATGTTTTGTCGATGCGCAGCGCTTTGTTGATGTATTTAAAAGCGTTGTCGTGGTCGTTGAGCAAAACAAAAGTATTGGCAAGACCTACGAGTGCAGCCACATTTTTAGGTGCTTTTTTGACCAAATTGCGGTACATGGTAAAAGAACGAAAGATGTCGTCGGCACTGCGGTTTGGCTTATTGATCAGACACTCTGCATAAAGCACGCGCGCTTCGGTATTATTGGAATCTAGGCGATAGGCTTTTGCGCCATAAGTGAGCGCTTTGTCAAAAGCGAGGGAATCCATCAAAATATTGCCTTTCTCAATCAATAATTCGACGGAATCTGGATGAGCTACGAGGAGTTGGTCGAGGGTTTGTTTTTTGTCTGAGGCGGATTTAGGGTTGCCACAAGAGACAAATAACAAACTACTTAAAGCTAGGAAAAAGAAAATGCGCATACCACAAAATTAAGATTTTGATTTGGATTGTTTGTTGCGTAAATTTGTAACGTAAATTAGAGCCATGAAGCGTAGTATTTTTCTCCTTGTTTTCTTCCTATTAGTCGGAACACAAGAAATTGTTGCACAATGCTCACAATGCAAATTGCTCGCCGAACAAGGCCATGGCCTAGACGAAAACAGTTTTGCGGGCAACATTAATGGTGGTATACTCTACCTCATGCTCATCCCCTACCTCATCTTGTTGTTTTTATTCCGCAAACCCATCCTCAGCTTTGTGAAGGGTTTCTTTAAGGCAAAAGCCTAAGCCCAACTCACAACTATCTTTCCTGTTGTTTGCCCCTTTCCAAGCGCCTCGTGTGCTTGCGCAAAGTCCGAAGAACTGTAATTGGTAATTTGCGGCAATTGAAGTTCGCCATTTTTGTAGCGCGTTAGCATCGCTTGCATGCTCTGCTGTATCACTAAAGGTTGCTGATCGGCAATTTTAAGCATGTTCACACCCAAGAGACTTTTAGATTGCATCATGAGGCCGACAGGGAGTATCAGGCCCATTTCCCATAGAAAAGAAAGCTTCCCAATTAGACCTTTGCGCGTTGCTAAATCGGCGCCACCAAATAAGAAAAGTCTACCACCAGGCCCCAGCAGCTTGAGGTCTCGTTTGGAGGTTAGCCCTCCTACCGCATTAAAAGAAACAGAAAGTTTTTGTGCGCCTAAATATTGCTCAAGGGTTTTGAAGTAATCTTCTTTCTTGTAATTGATGAGCAAGTCGGCACCTAAAGACTGCAGGTATGCTTTCTTAGAATCGCTGCCAATTTTGCCATATACAGTTGCGCCTTTTAACTTGGCTAATTGCACCAAGAAACTCCCTACTCCACCAGCTGCTGCATGCACCAAAACATGATCATGTGCTTGGATCGGCGACAACACCTCAGCCATATAGTGAGCCGTAACCCCTTGGGTGGCAAAAGGCAGCGCCTCATGGGCCGGCATGTCGTCTATGCACACAATTGCGTTTGCGGTGGTCTTGGCATGTTTGGCATAGGCGCCAAAGCGGGTAAAGGCCAAAACGCGCTGCCCAACTAAACTAGGGTCTACATTTGCACCAACTTCGGTCACGCGCCCAACAAGTTCATAACCGAGTACACAAGGCAGTGGGGGCGCCTCTCTATACAAACCCAAACGCGCCATGACATCGGCATAGTTCAGTCCGAAAGCTTCGGCTGCGATCAGCACTTCATCGGGCTGCAAAGGTGCTATATCAATTTCTTGTAAAGAAAAAGCGCGTTGTGCTTCTCCGATTTCGGTGAGTACAAACCCTTGAGTACGCATTAGAAACGGGCTGTAATGCCACCCATCACTTGGATAGGTTGTACTGGGTAGCTATACCAACGGTTGTAGCGTTGTGCAGCCAAGTTGTTTGCTTGTAAGAACAAGGAAACGCGAGGTGTGTAGCGGTATTCCAAACCTAAATTGACATCAACAATAGCACCTAAGTCGACATAATATTGATCTTCTACCAATTGCACATTCAGTGCATCAGAACCTACAAGCGCTTTTCTTCCCGTCTCGATATTCGCATCAATTTGAGCATAAAATTTATCGTATAAATTATAAGCACCTCTTGCTGTAAATTGCAACACTGGCAAGTTCCACGCATAAGCATTGTGGTAGAGCTGATATAAATTATAGCGGCCCATTACGTCTATTTTCAGTTTTTCACCTGCTTGGTAAGTCAGGGATCCTTCAAATGTTGTTTGATTCAAAGTATCGTAAGTAACGGTAAGGTAGTTGTCGTAAATTCCTAGCGTATCGGTCACAAAGAAAGCTTTGTTTTCGATGTGTAAGAAGTGAACACCTACGTTAAAACTCAATGTTTTGCTCAAAGAGCCTTTGAAACCGCCGTAAATATCGTAAGGATTGTGCTCGTTGCGCAGCGCAATATTGGTGCGTATAAACGGATTCACTTGCGTCAGCCCCTGTAAAGTATTTTGCTTGAGCCCACCTCTTAAACCAATATAAGGGATAAAAATATTGTTGAACATGGCGTATTTGAACTCTGCATTCGGATATACAAAGAAATCTGCTCCGGCCGCACTCACATCGGTCGTAATTGTAACGCCAAGTTCTACTTTCAAACGGTCGCTTAGCGCTTGCGTCCAAACACCAGGTTTAAAATCAATAATTGTATTATTGACCACAAAACCGGTGTCGCCAATGGTGTAAACGCTATCCAAGATACCGCGTTTGTAGCTGTTGTAACGCACACCTAAATCGGCATAAAAATGCTCGTTTTTATAGTTGTACCAACCGCGCGTCTTGAAAGCAAAATTGTCCTCTTTACTGCGCCAAACCTTGGTAGAATCAGTCGGGAGTGTTAAAAAATGTTGGTAGTCCGCTTGAAAAGACAGGTTGAGCCTTGCTGAATCACCTCTGAGCCATACATACTCCGCTGCTCCTTTCATTAAATGAAAACGCTGCGCAATGCTATCGGGCGAAATACTAGAATCTGGTATGCCGTAATAATGAAAACCATTATTGTTGTAATTGGCATCTAGTTTGAATTGACCATTGCGCTCGTTGTGTCTGAAATACGCATTCGCTGCAGTGCGGTCGTATTGCGCAGGTGCGTAGATTGTCTTGGAGCGGTCTTTGATGTCGCCAAAGGAGCTTAGGTGCTTCACATGCGCACCGTAATGCATGTTTCGAGAACGATCCGAAGTGTAGTAGATTTCGCCAAGTGGCATCACAACTGAGCCAATTCCGGCCTTCACATAAAAAGGATATAACTTAGAGAGTTTTTCAGAGGTCTCTACAGTTGCCGCTTCAATAGTATCGAGCAAGATTTTGGTCTCTGCCTGAAAAAACAAGAGTGGATAATCTTTTACAGCAGTTGCTTTGACAGAATCGATGATTTTTGGATGCTCCAAAATGCGACTCGCGGGCTCCACCTGTTGATTCGTAATGGTATAAATGGTGATGTTCTCTCCTTGCTGTGCCCAAATTTGGAGCCCAGTAAGCAAAAAAACGAATGTGCTGATCAGTCCTTTCATGGCTTACTCTTCGTTGTTGATTTCAATTTTCATTTCTTGTTGTGGCTCTTCATTTACCGGCGGGTTTTTAAGCTGCATGAGCTCATCCCAGAGGTCTGAGGCTTCTGCCAATACGCCGTCTTGCTGATCGGGATAAAAATCCAAAACCGATTTCAGCGTTTGCTCTGCTTGAAATAAATCTTCGCGACCGATGTGCACACGTGTTTGTAACAAAAGACCCTTGGCAACCCAGTAATTATAGCTCGGTTTCATCTTGAGCAAAGCCTTGACCTCGGTTTCTGCTTCGTCATACATTTGCTGACCATAATAAATATCGGCTAACAAATATTTGGCTTCTGAACCCATGGAGGTTGTCGTATTTTTCACCAACCATTCAAGTGATGGCTTGGCAGCTTCAAATTGCTTGAGGTGGTAGTTGGCCAAACCTGTCGCATATTCTGCTTCTACCTTTAACTGTGGTGTAAGAGCGGCGTTTTCGAGCACAAATGCGGCGTTTTCTTTAGCTAATTGGTAATTGTTCTCCATAAAGGAACAACGCATGATACCTAACTTCGCTTCGAAAGTACTGGTTGGTTTAGAGGCGAGTGTTTCCATCTTTTGATAGAACTGTAGAGCCTTACTGTAATTCTTTTTGACATAATAATATGCAGCCGTTTTGGTGGCAGCATATTCGGCATATGTAGTTACTGAAGTGCCCAGATACTTTTCAAATTGAGTAATTGCTCCGCTTGAATCTTTAGTTTTTAGCAAACTATTGCCTAAATAAAAGTAGGTTTCATTTACATAGCGGCCAGAAGGAAACTTGTTGAGGTAAATTTCGAATTTCTCTACTGCTTCTACAAAATTGGTGTCTTCGTATGCGGCAAGCGCTGGTGAAAAAAAGATATTTTCTTTTTCTTCTGTCGAAATATTGGCACAAGGATAACGGTCAATGACTTCAGAGGCCATATCTGGTTTCTTCTGCGCATTATAGACATCTATCAAGTTCATCACTACTTTCTTACAGACTTCTCTTTGCTGCTCATAACTCGCTAGAATTTCGAGGTAGGCCGCTTCGGACTTGGTGTAGTCCCATTTTTTGTAATAAATATCGGCGATGTCTAGCTTGACATCTAGCAAATATGGTGTTTTCGGAAACTCCGCCAAAAAATCTTGGTATGCGCTAAGGGCTGCATCGTAATTGAGCTGAGACATATAGGTTCTTGCCAACTCGTATTGTGCATTCATGCGGTATTTTGAAACGGGCTCCTCTTTAAGAAGTTTACTTAATGTTTGTGCCTTTTCGTTGAGCTGACCATTGAAACCTTGGGCTTTTGCCAAATAAAAGAGGGCTTTGTCGTTGAGTGCCGAATTCAGATTGTAGGCTTGCTGATAATATTGAATGGCTTGCAAATTTTGTTTGTTCACGTAATAGGCGTCAGCAATTCTGAATGTGGCATCAACTACCTTGTTCTCTTTGTTCGGATTGAGTTGTAAATAGGTGCGAAATGACTGAATAGCTTCATCGCGTTTACCTTGCTCCAAATAAGCGTACCCAATGTTGTAATAGGCATCTACTTTTTCTGGCAAGGAATTGGAAGCCGGCGAATTGATGAAGTCACGATACATATTGATCGCTGCTGATAACTCTTTTTTTCTAAATGAGATATCGGCCATCCAGTAACGAGAAAGCGCCACCATCTGCGGATCCATTGGGTAGGTATCTACGCGTTTAAATGCGTTATAAGACTCGGAGAGCTGACCCTTTTGAAATAGTTCAACGCCGTAATTAAATGCAACGGTTTGATATACTTTTTTGAGCTGTGCATCTTTGGAAGGTAATTTTTCAATGGATTCAAGAGCTTTAGCAAAGTTAGAGGTGTTGGTATAGACATTTACCAGGTATTGATACACGTCTCGTTTTCTTTTGGAATCGGGGTACTGACTCAGGTAGTTTTCAAAAGCGCGTACAGATTCATCGTAAGGATTGATGTCTACTTTGAAAGATATTACTGCAAACTGAAACAAGGCGTCTTCTTGAATTTGAGGTAAGAAATTCATTTCAGCGGCGCGTTCAAAGGCACTGCGCGCTGGCAAGAATTTATTGAGTTGTAAATACGCATCGCCAATTTGATACATGGCAATATGGCAAAGACTGTCTTTGCTTCGCGTAACGCGGTCGAAATTTTTAATCGCCTTCTCATATTGTTTGGTCTTGTAATAGGCAAAACCCAACTCGTAGTAGTCGTCGCGGGTGCCACGTGCATTTTGATGGTAACGCTCCAAAAATGGTAAGGACAACTCGTATTTACCCATTTGATAGTAGGCATTACCTATAATGTGTTGAATATCAAATTCATTATTGACAAATCCGCAGTTTAATACAGTTGGCGCAAAATCAATTACGTCTTGATATTTTTGCTGTTTATATAGAATTTGAGCGATGTAATACGGAACTACACTACAAAAAGTGGAATCCTTTTGCAGCGCCTGAAAGCCTTCTAAAGCCTCTTGTAACGCCGAACGCACATAACTGATGTGTGCGTAAAAATACAAAGCTGGTTTGGCGTATTGCGTACTGCCGCTCTTGATTTCCTTGAATGCCAAGTAAGCAGCGTCCTGGTCTTCGTTTTGGTAAGCGGAATAGCCTAGTTTAAATAAGACCTCTTCTTTTTGTTCGGCACTCAAACCAGACAAATTGATTTGTGCAAAAGCAACTTGTGCATTCAGGTAGTCTTCGGACTGAAAATGATAAGACCCCACGCCAATGGCGATTTCATTCTTGAAATTATTCTCAGGGTAGGTCTTGTTGAATTGCTCCAGTAAGGGAATGGCATCGTTATGGTAGAGCTTGAGCGCCGCCATGCCTTCGTAGTAATGGGCCTTGACTAAATAGGGGTCGTGCTCATTGCGCTTTTGTGCGCTGCAACCATTAATAAACACCCGAAACTCTTGTTTTGCTGCTGCAAATTGAGCTTTGGTAAATAATTCCTCAGCATTGAAAAATGCTGCATTCTCTCCGCTATATTTAACGGACTCCTGCGCCCAGAAATAAACTGGAAAGCACATAAGGAGGACAAGATAACGCAAGTTACGATTCATAGAATGTAAAATTAAGAGGGGTACAGGCGCATCTAGCCCCCCATCGTCAAAAGTTTTAAACCTGAATTTGTTAAGATAAAATCGAGTGTTTTGACAAATGGTTACGACATATTGAACACATTTGTCTAAAATTAGAACTCGTGTCAAATGTCATTGCGCTGGCCTCGGCCAAAATCTACCAACAAGATAACCTCATCTTAGATCAAGTTCAGCTCGAACTGGCTGCACAATCTTTTGCCTATTTAATCGGTAAAACCGGTAGCGGTAAGAGTAGCTTACTCAAAACACTTTATGCTGAAATTCCTTTAAAAGAAGGAGATGGCGAAGTTTGTGGCTATACTTTAAAAGGACTCAAACGCAAAGACATTCCGTTTTTACGCAGAAAAATCGGCATCGTATTTCAAGATTTTCAGTTGCTCACCGACCGAAACGTCATAGATAACCTCAAGTTTGTGTTGGGAGCAACGGGCTGGAAAGACAAAAAACTCATGGAACAGCGTGCACTCAATTGCCTACAACTTGTCGGAATTGAACAAAAAGCCAATGCTTTTCCGCATATGCTTTCTGGCGGAGAACAACAACGCGTATCAATTGCAAGAGCGCTACTCAATCAGCCTGCGCTCATTCTTGCCGACGAACCCACCGGCAACCTTGACCCTGAAACCTCCAAAGAAATCATGGAATTGCTTTTAGCGGTCGCTAAAGAAGAAAACACCGCCATTTTGATGGCTACACATGACATGCAAATGGTACAGCACTATCCTGGAAGAATTTTAGAAGTGTTGGACGGCAAATTAGTCGAAAGAAACTAATTATCCTTTTTCAAGCGGAGTTAGTTCGCCTACAATTACAGATTTAAGAAAGAGCCCACGGTGAGCAGCTTCGATATTTGCCAATGCGAACATACTTTTGGTTAGTGCGGCTTCGGCCGTCAGATCTGCGCCACTAACGACCCCAATTTGTTCAAAAAAAGTACTGGTTTGGTAAGCGCCTTGGCGCACTGCACCACTCTGGCATTGCGTGATATTCAGTACCAAGCCACCCGCAGCAATAAATCCTTGAATAACTGACTGAAATTCGGTAGTGCTAAATGCATTGCCAGCACCAAAAGTTTCTAAAATCAAGATTTTTACTTGGGGAAATTGGAGTGCCTGTGCATATAAAGCAATAGGCATTCCCGGGAAAAGGCGCCAAATGAGCACTTCATTATTTAATTGAAGTTGCGGTTGCAGCGCCGGTAAGTTTGTCCGAAACAAACGCTCTTTGTACCACTCTATTTGCACACCTGCCTTGGCTAAAAGCGGATAATTCGGTGCTGCAAAAGCCTCAAACTGATGTGCCGATACCTTAGAGCTCCGATTTCCTCTAAAGAGTGCATATTCAAAATAAACGGCTACTTCTTGTAAAATTGGAGCGCCATGAGCATCGCATGCTGCAGCAATTTCAATAGCAGTAATTAAATTTTCTTTGCCATCGGTTCTGATGATACCAATAGGAAGCTGCGAACCCGTAAATACGATTGGCTTTCTTAAACCTTGCAACATGAAACTCAAGGCGCTGGCCGTATAGGCCATGGTGTCTGTTCCGTGTAAGATCACAAAACCGTCAAATTGGTCGTATGCCTCTGCGATCCAAGAAGCAATTTGTTGCCAATGCTGGGGATTAACTTCGGAAGAATCTAGGGGTTGGGCAAAACTCTTGACTTGGATATCGAGCTCAAAGCGTTTGAGTTCTGGAATATGCGCATAGAGATGTGCAAAATCAAAACTTTCAAGGGCGCCAGTTTGCGCATTGGTAATCATGCCAATGGTGCCGCCGGTGTAAATAAGTAAGAGCCTACGCATACTCGAATGTAAGGAATTTTTCTAAGTGAAAAAGGCGAATGGCATTGGCACTAGTTTGAGCTTCAATTTCAGCGGAAGATAAACCTAGGGTTTCTTGTAATTTAGTGACCACTTCAATCAGATAGGAAGGCTCATTGCGTTTGCCACGATAAGGCACAGGCGACAAATACGGAGCGTCTGTTTCGAGCAGTAATTTATCAAGCGGAATGTCTTTAACCACCTCGGCTAAGCCCGCATTTTTATACGTAATGACCCCGCCGATGCCGAAATAAAAATGCTGATACTTTAAAATGCGCTGCACCTGCTCTTTGCTCCCTGTAAAACAGTGAAATACACCACTTAGTTCTGGTGTCCATTCTTGGTCAAGTACAGCAAATAATTCTTCAAAAGCCTTGCGCACATGAATAGCGATGGGCAGTTGCAATTTTTTAGCCCATTGTACTTGAATTCGGAAAACTTGTTTTTGAGCTTCCAAAAAGGTGTCGTCCCAATAAAGATCAAGACCAATTTCACCTACAGCACAATAGCGCTCTGGAGCTGCAAAAAGTTGCGACTCAATAGTGGCAAGTTCTTGCTGCCAGTTATCTTTAACGTAGGTCGGATGCAGCCCCATCATGGGTACGCAAGAGATTTGTTCGGTGGCCAGTTGTTCTAGTACAGCAATGCTCTCAACGTCAATGTTGGGTAATAAAATAGCGCCTATCCCGGTTTGCTTGGCGCGTTGCAAGACCTCCGCGCGGTCTGTATCAAACTCTTCGGCATAGAGGTGTGAATGTGTATCTATGATCATAAGGTAGCTAAATAGTTCTCCCAAGCCCAAGCATCTTTGATGGCATCGTCGATGCTCAAACGCGCCTTCCAGCCGAGTAACTCTTCGCCCTTGGTTGCATTTGCGTAGATTTCGATCACATCGCCTGCTCTTCGGGGGCCAATTACATGAGGTAAAGGTTGGCCTGTAATGCGTTCAAAAGCCTGCACAATTTCGAGTACAGAAGTGCCGTTGCCTGTACCAATATTTACGGCTTCTAACAAACCTTTGTCTTGATCCATTAAATAGGTCAAGGCAGCCACATGTGCCTCGGCGAGGTCCATCACGTGAATGTAGTCTCTGATGCAAGAACCATCTCGGGTTGGGTAGTCGTTGCCAAAAACAGTTAAATGCGCTTGTTTGCCAATGGCTGTTTGGGTCACAAATGGCAACAAATTATTGGGTTTTCCGATTGGGAACTCTCCAATTCGTGCAGAAGGGTGCGCACCAACAGGATTGAAATAACGCAGGTTCATAAGCTTGAGCTGTGGGGCGCTGCGGTGAAAATCAGCAATTATTTGTTCGCCCATCCATTTGGTATAACCATACGGCGATTCTGGCAGTTGCTTGGGTGTGGCTTCACTCACTTCTTTGGCGCCTTGCGGCTCACCATAAACCGTACAAGAAGACGAAAAGACAAAATTTTGAACCTGAAATGCTTCGATTAAAGCTAGGATATTGAGAAGGCCCACCAAATTGTTTTGGTAATAAGCCAATGGTTTTTGTACAGATTCACCAACTGCTTTATAGGCAGCAAAATGGATCACGCCAGTAAAAGCATATTTTTCGAAGAGTGCTTCCATTGCAGGTTTGTCGCAGATGTCAACGCGGTGTACGATGGAGTCGTGTCCAAGAATGTGGCGCAGACCCTCCAGAACTACTGGATTTGCATTGCGGAAATCATCGGCAATAACGGGTATAAACCCTTGCTTTTGCAAGGCAACAACTGTGTGTGAGCCAATATACCCTGCCCCTCCAGTAACTAAGATGTATTTATTCATGAAACAAAGTTAGAGAATCTGTTGGTAGCTGAACAGCTTTGCTTTAAGTTTGTTAGTAGCAATATGAAACTGATCCTTATTCTTTCTTTATTGAGTCTGCTCGGTGGTTCTTACGACCTCGAGGTGGAGGTGGAAGGCATCCCCAACACCAAAGGAACCATTTTCATTGGTTTGTTCAATTCAAGCAGTAGCTTCCCGCTCTTCGGCAAACAATACAAAGGTGTGGTCGTGACACATGAGGGCAAAAGCCATACATATCGGTTCAAAAACCTACCCAAAGATACCTATGCCTTGGCCATTTATCACGACGAAAACAAGAATGGCAAGCTCGATAAAAACCTATTTGGTGCGCCAACAGAAGCCTATGGCTTTTCGAATAATGCAAGAGAAACGTTTTCAGCACCAAGTTTTGAATCGGCTAAAGTAGTCCTAGACCGCGACAAAAAATGTCAGATTCGGATCAAATAAACGCCGAAAGTAAAATACTCAACAAATAAAGGTCAACTTCTTAAAGAAGAACTTAGGGTAAATCCTTACTCGAAATGAATGAGGATAGCGCCTTTTTCAACTACATCACCTTCATGAATTGCAATTGCCGAAACCACCCCTACACCTTCGGCTTTCAAGACGTTTTCCATTTTCATGGCTTCGAGAGAAAGGAGCGGCGCTCCTGGCTCTACTTCTTGGCCTACTTGCACATGTATAGCCGTCACGCGGCCGGGCATTGGCGCTTGCATTTCTTTTAACTTGCGCAACTTTGGTTGGTCTAGGCCCATTGCTGCAATGAGTGCATCTAAAGCATGTGCTTTTTTGACCTGAAAAGTACGGTGATTGATGCGGATCGTGAGTTGACCTGTTTCAGATTGGTCTGCGACGAGCTCACCGTGATATTTTTTACCGTCAAACTTGATTTCAAAAAAACGGTGGTCAAACCATTTGACAGCCGCGCCACTTAAGGTTTGAGTTTCTTTATCGTCTAGGAACCAGTTGTTCATGTGCGTCATTTTGAAAGTTGAATTGCGGTATCGGCTTCGGCTTCGATTTCTTCTGTTTTTGGAATATCCAGCGTTTCAAATTGAATATCGTTGGCCAATACCTCTGTACAAATATAAGTTTTATGCGCTTCAATTGCCGCCTGAATTTGTGCGGTGGTGTCGATGCGAACATGGATGCGATCCGTGACGTCAAAGGCGCTTTCTTTGCGCAAATTTTGTATGCGGTTCACAATTTCTCTAGCCAAACCTTCAGCTTTGAGTTCAGCTGAAATAGTGACGTCGAGGGCAACGGTGAGGCCGTTTTCATTGGCAACTAACCAACCTGGGATATCCTGTGCTTGGATCTCGAAATCAGTGAGGTCTAGCACGAGTGTTTCGCCGTCGATGAGGCCACTCCAGCCTGCATTTTGTTCAATTTGAGCAATATCATTTTGGTCAAACTGCTGCACCAAAGCGCTAATTGCTTTCATTTGCTTGCCATATTTGGGCCCAATTGTTTTGAAGTTCGGTTTAATGGACTTCACGAGGATGCCTGTGTCGGTAAGAAGCTCGAGTTCTTTAACGTTGACTTCTGAGCAAATGAGGTCGGTGACATGTCGGAAATTGGCTGCCTCCTGCGCATTTAGAACTGGAATCATGATCTTTTGCAAGGGCTGACGCACACGGATGTGCTGCTTCTTTCGCAAGGCCAGTACCAAAGAACAAGTCTTTTGGGCAAGTTCCATTTGGGTTTCTAGTGTCGGTAGAATTTGAGTTGTATTGGCTTTAGGGAAATCTGCAAGGTGTACAGATGCTTTCGATTCTCGGCCTGTAGTTTGATTCAAATCTGAATACAGCTGATCCATGTAAAACGGTGCAATTGGCGCAGCTAAAACAGCTACGGTTTCCAAACAAGTATAGAGTGTCTGGTAAGCTGCAAGTTTGTCTTGGGCGTCGTCGTTTTTCCAGAAACGACGGCGGCACAAACGCACATACCAATTGGATAATTGCTCGCTCACAAACTCTTGAATGGCGCGGCCAGCTTTGGTTGGCTCATAAGAAGCATAAGCGGCATCTACCTCTGCTACCAAAGAGTTCAATTTAGAAAGTACCCATTGGTCAATTTCTGGTCTTTGCGAAAGTGCGATGGCTTCTTCTTCAAAGGTAAAGCCATCGATGTTGGCATAAAGCGCAAAGAAGGAATATGTATTATAAAGCGTTCCGAAAAACTTGCGTTGCACCTCTGCAATACCTTCTAAGTCAAATTTGAGGTTGTCCCAAGGTTGGGCATTGGTGATCATGTACCAACGGGTGGCGTCAGGGCCATATTGGTCTAGAGTTGAGAACGGATCAATGGCATTGCCCAAACGCTTAGACATCTTTTGTCCGTTTTTGTCGAGGACCAAACCATTTGAAACCACATTTTTATAAGCTTTAGAACCAAAAACCATAGTTGAAATGGCATGGAGGGTATAAAACCATCCGCGGGTTTGATCAACGCCCTCAGCGATAAAGTCGGCCGGGAAAGCTAAATTGTTGTCGATGAGCTCGCGGTTTTCAAAAGGATAGTGCAATTGAGCATAGGGCATAGCGCCGGAGTCGAACCAAACGTCTATGAGGTCGGCCTCGCGTTTCATGGGTTTGCCAGATAGCGAAACCAAGATGATTGGATCTACTTTATGTTTGTGTAGGTCTATTTGCTCGTAATTGGCCGCTGTAAAATCAGATGGCTTGAACCCCGCAAATGGGTTGCTTGACATAAAGCCAGCTGCAACTGCGAGGTCAATTTCTTGTTGAAGCATGGCAATAGAATCGATGCATTTGCGCTCATCGCCCTCTTCGGTAGACCAAATTGGGATGGGAATGCCCCAATAACGCGAACGCGAGAGGTTCCAGTCGTTGGCGTTTTCGAGCCACTTCCCAAAGCGGCCTGTGCCCGTTGCTTCTGGCTTCCAGTTGATTTCTTTATTGAGGGCAACTAATTGGTCTTTTTGATCCGTAACACGGATAAACCAGGAGTCTAGGGGATAATACAAAACTGGTTTGTCTGTGCGCCAGCAATGTGGATAGGAGTGCTCGTATTTCTCTACTTTAAAGGCTTTCCCTTCTTCTTTGAGTTGAATGGCAATTTGCACATCGACGGAACGTTCTGGCTCCTGACCTGCGTCGTAGTATTCGTTTTTAACGTACATGCCTGCATAAGGCCCGACTTCCGGACGAAAGCGACCTTGGAGGTCCACGAGTGGAACGAGGTTGCCGCGCTCGTCAGCAACGAGCAGCCCTGGCACACCGGCGTCAGCTGCCACACGGGCGTCATCTGCCCCAAAAGTAGGGGCGGTGTGTACAATTCCGGTGCCGTCTTCGGTGGTCACGAAGTCGCCACCAATGACGCGGAAAGCTGCAGCTGCGTTTTCGGCAGGTTGCGCATAAGGCAAAAGTTGCGCATAGCGCAAATCGATCAAGTCTGTTCCTTTGCAAGAACCCAAGACACAATAAGGAATTTGCTTTGAGCCAGCCTCGTAAGAAGCTAACTCAGCTGTAGTTTCGACAGCAACAAAACCTTTTGCAAATTGATACCCAACCAAATTCTTGGCAAGTACCACTTGCATGGGCTCAAATGTATATTGATTGTAGGTTGCAACGAGTGCGTACTCAATTTGCGGGCCTACCGTTAATGCAGTATTAGACGGAAGTGTCCAAGGTGTGGTGGTCCAGGCGAGTAAATGCGTTTGAGCGCAAAAACTTGCTTCAAACGGAAGTTTTTGGCCAGCTAAGACCTCGAACATGGCCACAACAGTGGTGTCTTTGACGTCCTTGTAGCAACCCGGTTGGTTGAGTTCATGCGAAGACAGGCCCGTTCCTGCTTTGGGTGAGTACGGCTGAATGGTGTAGCCTTTATACAACAAGCCTTTATTGTAAAGCTGAGCAAGCAACCACCAAACACTCTCCATGTATTTCGGGGTGTAAGTAATGTAGGGGTCTTGCATATCGACCCAATATCCCATTTTTTCGGTGAGTTGGTTCCAGATATCGGTGTAGCGCATGACGGCTTCTTTACAAGCTTCGTTGTAGGCGTCTACACTGATTTTGGTACCGATGTCTTCTTTGGTAATGCCAAGTTCTTTTTCTACGCCGAGCTCTACAGGCAAGCCGTGGGTATCCCAACCGGCTTTGCGGTGCACTTGCTTTCCTTTGAGCGTTTGGTAACGACAGAAGATATCTTTGATGGCACGGCCCATGACGTGGTGAATGCCGGGCAAACCATTGGCAGAAGGCGGCCCTTCATAAAAGACAAAAGAGGGAGCTCCGTTGCGCTGTGCCACGGATTGCTGAAAAATGGATTCTTTTTGCCATTTTTCAAGAACGGTGGCAGCTACATTAGGGAGATTTAATCCTTTGTACTCAGGATATTTTGCTTTCATGAACGATAACTTTGTAAAGACGCGAATTTACGACAAATCGGGCTATTTTTGCAAGATATGTCGCTCAAAACAAGGCTCCACCAACAATTATTTAACGCACTTGAAAGTCGTAAATCTACGCTGCAGCTCGGGCGAAGCCAATTAAGTATCGATAGTACCGAAAGTGGTAAGGGCTCCGCAGGCGACAAACACGAAGTTGGGATTGCCATGGCGCAAATCGAAATCGGAAAACTCGACCAACAAATTGCGCTCGTTCAACAACAATTATCTGCACTTCTAAAATTAGATCCTAGCGTGCAACTCGACCAAATTCTAGTGGGCTCACTTTTTGAAATTGACCAAAATTGGTACTACTGTAGCGTCCCTTTTGGGCCAATTCAACTGGACCAAACCACCTATTTTTGCTTGAGCACAGAAGCACCTCTTTACCAAGCTCTCAAAGGAAAAAAGGAACAAGAGAGCGCTGTGTTTAACGGTAGGAATTGGAAAATCAACAAGATTTACTAATGGAGAGACAGCAAAAAATTGCCATTATTGGTGGAGGTGCAGCTGGTTTTTTTGCGGCTATATCTGCCAAACAACACTGGCCAAATGCGCAGGTGAGCATCCTAGAAAAAAGCAATAAGTTTTTGTCTAAAGTCAAGATTTCTGGTGGTGGGCGCTGCAACGTCACCCACGACTGCTCAGACATCAAAGAGCTTTCCAACGCTTATCCGAGAGGGAACACCCAACTGCGCAAAGCCTTTCATCAATTTGCTGCCACGGATACTTTCGAATGGTTTGAATCCAGAGGAGTTGCCCTCAAAGTATATCCCGACGGTTGTGTTTTTCCCGTTGCAAACGATTCGCAAGTGGTCATTGATTGCTTCATGAATAGCTGTATGCAACTCGGAATTAGCCTCAAAATTCAACAATACATTTCCAAAATAGAAGTCTCCAATAACAAGGTTACCGTACACAACAACGACGAATTACAAATTTTTGATCAAGTCATCATTTGTGCTGGAGGGCAACCCAAAAGAAGCGGTTTAGATTGGTTGGCAGCACTTGGGCTAGAAATCATTGAGCCATTACCTTCACTCTTTACATTCAACATGCCTAAAAACCCCATCTCTGAATTGATGGGAACGGTAGTGCCAAATGCAACCGTAAAAATTGAAGGAACCAAATTAAGCGGGCAAGGCCCACTTTTGATTACCCACTGGGGCATGAGTGGGCCAGCAGTATTGTTGCTTTCGGCATGGGGTGCACGCCTACTTGCCGAGAAAAATTACCAGTTTGCCATTCTTGTCAATTGGCTCGATCAAAAAAAAGAAGACGACTTACGCCAAGAACTAATACATACCATCAACGCCCACGGCGCAAAGAAACTTAGCAATTGGAACCCTACCCCGCTTACCAACCGCCTCTGGAACCATTTACTTGTGCGCTCAGAAATCTCTGCTGATCTGCGCTGGGCAGAAGTCGGCAAAAAAGCCATCAATAAATTGGTCAATACTTTACTCAACGACCGTTTTGAGGTACAGGGTAAAACTACCTTTAAGGAAGAATTTGTTACGGCCGGCGGCGTAGCGCTTTCAGAAATTGACTTTCAGACCATGAAAAGTAAGAAGTACCACAATATTTCTTTCGCAGGAGAAGTCTTAGACATCGATGGCATCACAGGAGGTTATAATTTTCAAGCCGCCTGGACCACCGGATTCATTGCCGGCAAGCATGCACTTCAAGAATAGCTTATAAATAGACTATTTTCTAAAACTCCGCGTTGAGTGGTGTGCGCGGGAATGGAATGACGTCGCGGATGTTAGACATTCCGGTCACGAACATGACCATGCGCTCAAAACCTAAGCCAAAGCCTGCATGCGGTACCGTACCAAACTTGCGCGTATCGAAATACCACCAAAGTTCTTCGGGCGGAATACCGAATTCTTCACATTTTTGAACCAAAACATCATGACGCTCTTCGCGCTGTGAACCACCTACAATTTCGCCAATACCAGGGAAAAGGACGTCCATGGCTGCAACGGTTTTGCCGTCTTCGTTTAGGCGCATATAAAATGCTTTGATCTTTGCTGGGTAATCGGTAAGAATGACCGGGCACTTGAATTCTTTCTCGACTAAGTAACGCTCGTGCTCGCTCTGTAAGTCAATCCCCCACTCTACTGGGTACTTGAATTTCTTTTTCTTGTAGTGATTTGAATTCAGAAGCACATCAATTGCTTCGGTATAAGTGAGGCGCTTGAAAGGGTTTTCAATAACAAATTTTAGGCGTTCCAAGAGGCTCATTTCGTGGCGCTCGTTGACGGGTTTCTGTGCTTGTTCTTGTGCGTCGCGTTCATCTAAAAATTGAACGTCTGCCGCACAATTTTCAAGCACATAAGCACAAATATATTTGAGAAAATCCTCGGTGAGGTCCATGTTGTCTTTGAGGTCGTTGAAAGCAACTTCAGGCTCGATCATCCAGAATTCAGCCAAGTGGCGAGACGTATTGGAGTTCTCTGCTCTAAAAGTTGGTCCGAATGTGTAAACCTGACCTAAAGCTGTTGCTGCTAATTCGGCTTCTAACTGACCCGACACCGTAAGGTTGACCGGCTTGCCAAAGAAGTCTTGCTTGTAATCGATTTGACCTTCTTCGTTTAAAGGTGGATTTTTAGCGTCGAGGGTAGTTACTCTGAACATTTCTCCAGCACCTTCAGCATCAGCTCCTGTAATAACCGGCGTATTTACATATACAAATCCTTTTTCCTGAAAATACG
>CANHBA010000007.1 GCA_947458985.1 Flavobacteriales bacterium | reverse complement strand
TAGATCGTGTGATAAAAAGTCTAGATTCATTCTTTATTTTTTGATTTGAATTTGATTTGAATTTGATTTGAATTTGATTTGAATTTGATTTGAATTTGATTTGAATTTGATTTGAATTTGATTTGAATTTTTACGGATTACAATTGTTACAATATTGTGGATCCTCATTGTATTTGTCCTTCCTTTGCTCAATCACTTGATAATGGCATGCCGAACACTTGTATTCAAGATATTGATAGGATTCAGTAGGGCGCTGACACCAACCACAGGTAAGGTTGCCACTGACTTTTTGAACTGAAAAATCGGGCTGTGCACATTGAGGGCAGTACCTATGCATGCGCTCTGTCAAATCTTGAGCGGCAGCAATAATATTCTTTTGACGCAGCGGGTTCATGTGTGCACGTAAATCTGTTTCGATTTCCCATTTTGGAAACGCTAGTATGAGTTTTTCTAATTGATCTTGGTCCTGAATTCCCTTTGCAAGGACTTGTGCATTTTCAGTGTCCTTGAATACCAATCCTTGTGGTCCGAAAGAACAATTGGCTAAGAATGTTGGGAGTTGTTCGGCATCTTGATAATCGAGTTGTGCATGGCAAACTTCTAAGGTTGTGCTGCGCCCGTAGATTTCAAGGTTGCGGTCTAGGTCGATATAAACCAGCCATTCTTCATTGATGGTAAGAAACGGTAAGCTTGCGTGCGGCCCAAAAGATCCTTCACTTGCCAATCCTTGGCGTTTTCCGGCGAAGCTCATGCCAGCTAAGCACTTTTCTTTAACGGTTGTTTTTGGTCCTTCTGTTCTTGGAACGGACCCGCAAAAAGTACCATAGGCATCAGTATCAAATCCTTCATTAACCAAAAGATTGAGTCCGAAAGGTTCGAAAACAGGTTGTAAAAGACCTTCTTTTTGATGCTTACTGCTCAACAACAACGGTGAGGGATACATGTCCATTGATATGCAAAACGGTCTTGGGGTCTAGTTTCTTGAGGTCTTCGATTAAGGTTTTTTTTATTTTTTGAAGTTCAACGAGGCGGGTTTCAGCTTGTGCATCTGGTGCACCAAACATTTCTTGGTGTCTGAGTGTTTTTTGTGTGTGATAAGCAATTTTCTGCTGAATGAGATTGCCCAACACCTCCATAGCCTCTTCGGGAAAATAATTACTTTGAATTAATTCAATTTCTTGTAGCATAGAATTGATATTTTTTGCAAATTTGGCACATTATTTGCATAAACAAATATATAATAAAGATATATCAAACATAAATAAATGTTATGAACTACACTCTCAATCAACTGCGTATCTTCTTAAAGATTGTTCAAAAAGAAAGCATTACCCGTGCAGCAGAAGCACTATTTCTAACGCAACCAGCGGTTTCAATTCAGCTCAAAAATTTTCAAGATCAGTTCGATATCCCACTGACCGAAATCGTCAATAAAAAGTTATACGTGACCGATTTTGGTAGAGAAGTAGCTGTCGCAGCTGAAAAGATACTAGAAGAAGTCTATGCCATCAATTACAAAACCGCACAATACAAAGGACAGCTGAGCGGAAGACTCCGCATTAGTGTTGTATCGACCGGCAAATACATCATACCTTATTTACTTGCCGATTTCATGAAGGCGCATCCTGGCGTAGAGCTCGTTCTAGATGTGTCTAACCGCGCCAATGTAACCCTCAATTTAGAACGCAACGAGACCGATTTTTCGTTGGTTTCGGTGTTGCCAGATCGCCTCAATTTAGAAGAAATCCCTTGCATGAAAAATCAATTGTATTTGGTGGGTAAAGAACCTTTAAAAGTGGATGCAAAGAGCGATTGGAAAACAATACTAGAAGAAGTCACCTGGGTCAAAAGAGAAACAGGCTCAGCCACGCGTAAAGCACACGACGAATACCTGGCAAGCCATCAAATTCAGGTGCGTCGCCATATCGAACTCACTTCCAATGAAGCGGTCAAGCAAGCGCTTATTGCAGGTTTGGGTTATTCGGTCATGCCGCTGATTGGTATCAGAAATGAACTCACACTTGGCCAACTCACCGTTTCTGCCATGCCCGACTTACCGCTTGAATCTACATGGCGAATGGTTTGGCCAAAAGGAAAGAAACACAACGGCGCGGCTGAGGCTTTCAAAACCTATCTGCAGGAAAATATGTCGCAGATCGTCGAAAAGAATTTCGGTTACATCGATGGCCTTACGGCTGTGCCAAAATCCATGATGTAACCCAAGTCATTATTTTCGGTTCCAGCGTTTGCTCAAGGGTGGCATATTCACTCAGGTTGCATTCTTTGCATTGCTGAAACAAATGATTGGCACCTTCTAAAACGTAAAAAGTACTTTTCTCTAAAGAAGTAGCACTCATTGCTTTTTTGAAACCTTCTTGATTCGAAAGTGCTGGTACCTGAACATCTTTAGATCCGTTGATGACTAAAAATGGCAAGTTCAATTGTGCGAGGTACGTTTTGCTCTCAAATGCCAAAAACTGACGCGCCCAGTCCGTATTAAAGAAGGCGGTCATTTGTGCTTGTAAGTCATCTTGGCTAGCGCCGGCGAGAAGTTTACTCGGAATGCTATCCCATACTTGTGTCAGCCATTCTTTATAGGCTTTGGTAAACGTACTGTTGTTGCTATTCAATGCAATTTCTGCACCTTTCTCATACAAACGCTGATTCCAAAGGCTTTCTTCATGAGAAAAACCCATCGCTTTCGGGATCAGGTATTGTTGGTCAATGAGTACTTTTGCACCGCTTGTACCTACAGAAGCTGCTTCTATAATTCCAGAAATATGGTTGGTCTGAACTGCTGCGCGCAGGGCGGTCATGCCTCCTTCTGAGTGTCCGTAGATATAAATCTGGGCTTTCGGATACGCTTTTTTGAAGTACTGAATAATGGCAACCAAATCATTGGCGAAATCAACTTGTGTGGCGCTTTCAAATTTTCCACTTGATTCTCCAACCCCTCTGTCGTCATAGCGATACGAGGCGATGCCGTTTCGGCCTAAATGATCAGCCAAAACCCAAAATGGCCGATGCCCTAGGATTTCGCAATCGCGGTCTTGAGCTCCTGAACCTGATACCATAATGACGAGAGGAAAAGCACTTGATTTCTCCAATTCGGGCAATATGAAACTTCCCGAAATCTTGATTTTTTTCGCTGTTGAAATCTCGATCTCTTTTTCAAGATAAGGAAACGGTGCTTTAGGGTCTTGAATTTTACCTTGTACTTCCTTTAAAGTTTGAACATCTTTATAGAAGACAGCCCTCCAAGTGAGGCCTGATTGCGCCATTGTTCCAACTAAAGAATCGCCTTGTAGTTTGGCAGCGTATGTGAGGCCGATCATCTTCCAGCTGAACCAAAGGCTATCCGAAAAAAGGGCGTATTCTTCCATGGTTTGCGGCTTCAATTTAGGCTGATCCGGAATGGAAACTACAACGGAGCCATCGCGTCCTACACCTTCGATTTGTAAGTCCATCAGTAGTGATTTACCTGCCACCTGAAAGTTGCTGTGCCAAGTGCCTTGAATTTGTGAATGAAGCGCAGGACGTATTAAAGAGATAATGGTAAGCAGTAAGAGATGATGGAGCTTCATAGTCAAGTTTTTAAAGTAAAGGAGCAATATTTTTTCAAAAGTTAATTCAAATCATCAATTCAAATCATCAATTCAAATCATCAATTCAAATCATCAATTCAAATCATCATTTTGAACATACTCTGGAAACAAAGAAAGAATTCCTTCTTCTGAAGCGGCGCAAATACCGCGTTCTGTAATGAGGCCGCTCACCAAACGCGCTGGCGTGACATCAAAGCCGTAATTGGCTGCGGGTGTGGTTTCAGGGCAAATAAGAACGGGTTCTATGTTGCCAGAAGCAGATTTCCCAATGACGTATTTTACTTCATTTTGATCGCGCTCTTCAATTGGAATTTCCTTGAGTCCGTCTTTGATGGTCATGTCGAGGGTAGTGGAAGGCAGTGCCACATAAAACGGAATGTTGTTGTCTTTTGCCGCTAGCGCTTTGAGATAAGTGCCAATTTTGTTGGCAACATCGCCGTTGCGTGTAGTACGGTCTGTACCTACAATAACGAGGTCTACCATTTGGTGCTGCATGAGGTGCCCGCCGGTGTTGTCTACAATAAGCGTGTGCGGAACGCCATGGCGCGTGAGTTCGTAAGCGGTGAGGTTGGCGCCTTGGTTGCGCGGACGCGTTTCGTCTACCCAAACGTGTACCTTGATTCCTTTTTGAACTGCCTGATAAATTGGAGAGGTAATGGTACCCCATTCAATACAGCCCAACATTCCGGCATTACAATGTGTCAGGATCTGTACAGGTTCGCTATTCTTCTGTGCCGCGATGGCTTCAATTAGTGGCAAGCCGTGTACGCCGATCATGCGGCAAGTTTCGATGTCTTCTTCAACAATTCGTCCGGCTTCGGTCCAGGCAGCTTCTAAAAAGTCAGTAGCATTGTCTAGGGCTGTGCGCATGCGGTCCAAGGCCCAAAATAAATTGACTGCCGTTGGGCGCGACGCTCTTAAGGTACTGAACGCTTCATCTAAGAACGCGCCGTCGTGCCCTTCTTTGATCATTTCGCGCACTGCAAGAAAAATACCGTAAGCGGCCGTAGCCCCAATCAGTGGCGCACCCCTGACGGTCATGCTGCGGATGGCTAAATCGGCATCTTTGTAAGTGAGCAATTGCACCACAACATAAGCATGGGGTAACTGGCGTTGGTCAATGACCTCAACATCTCTTTGGGCGGTTGTCCAGATGGTTCTAAATGTAGCTGACATAAGGTATAAAATGAAAAAAGCCCGTTTGCACGGGCTTTCTTGTTATGATTAAAGGCCGAAAGCCGTTTTGACTTGATCTACGTAATCGAGTTTTTCCCAAGTGAAGAGTTCTACCTCGCGGCTTACTTTAGTGCCGTCAGGTGCTGTAAAGTGTTTGGTAACAACTTCATTCTTGCGACCCATGTGGCCATAAGCAGCTGTTTCTTGGTAAATAGGATTGCGCAATTTGAGGCGTTGCTCGATAAAGTAAGGACGCATGTCGAAGATTTGACCAATTTTGGTAGCCATTTCGCCGTCGGTCATGGAGACTTTAGAGGTTCCGTAGGTATTGATGTATAAACCACATGGTTCGGCAACACCAATTGCATAAGAAACTTGAACAAGTACTTCGTCGCAAAGACCAGCAGCAACCATGTTTTTAGCGATATGACGCGTTGCGTAAGCAGCAGAGCGGTCCACTTTAGATGGATCTTTTCCAGAGAAAGCACCACCACCGTGTGCACCCTTACCACCGTAGGTATCAACGATGATTTTACGACCAGTTAGGCCGGTGTCGCCATGTGGGCCACCGATGACAAACTTGCCAGTTGGGTTGATGTGGTAGGTAATGGCGTCATTGAAAAGCGCTTGTAATTCAGGCGTGAGTTTCGCTTTGACGCGAGGAATCACGATTTCAATGATGTCTTTTTTGATTTTGGCCAACATTTCTGCTTCTGGAGCGAAGTCGTCGTGTTGGGTAGAAACTACAATTGTATCAATGCGTTGCGGAATGTTGTCGTCGGAGTATTCGATGGTTACTTGAGACTTCGCATCTGGGCGCAAATAAGGAATCAATGCTGCTTCGTTGTTGCGAATTGCAGACATTTCTTCTAAAATTTTATGAGCGAGGTCTAGTGCCAAAGGCATGTAGTTGTCGGTTTCTTTGGTCGCATAACCAAACATCATTCCTTGGTCGCCAGCGCCTTGATCTTCTGGATTGCTGCGCTCTACACCCTGATTGATGTCCGAAGACTGTTCGTGAATAGCCGATAGAATACCACAAGAATTGGCATCAAACATGTATTCTGACTTCGTGTAACCAATTTTACGGATGGTTTCACGGGCAATTTTTTGAACGTCGAGGTAAACTGTAGACTTCACTTCGCCCGCCAATACAACCTGACCGGTTGTAACGAGGGTTTCACAAGCTACTTTTGAACTCGGGTCAAAAGCCATAAAGTTATCGATGAGTGCATCTGAAATTTGGTCAGATACTTTATCTGGGTGCCCTTCTGAAACGGACTCGGATGTAAATAGATATGCCATTAGCTTCAATTATTAGGTCGCAAAGTTACAAAATAAATTTGCTTTGCTCACGCACTTTTCTACGCAGCAAAGGATTAGGTCGGTAGCGGTCTTCGCCGTATTCCGAAAATAAGGTTTCTAGTTTGTCGAGCACCCACTCGGCGCCGAGTTCGTCTGCCCATGCCAATAAGCCTTTCGGGTAGTTCACGCCTTTGGTCATGGCGAGGTCAACGGCATTTGGGCTGGCCACTTGCATGAAAAGGGCATCGGCTGCTTCATTGATCAAAAGCACCAAAATGCGCTCAAAAATGAGTTTGCCTAAAATAGGATCTTTGGTTGGAGTGGGCTGGCTGCTTCCTTCTTTGTAATCATAAAATCCACGGTTGGTTTTTCGGCCTAAAAAGCCCGCTTCCATGTGTCTTTTTTGGGTAAAAGAGGGCTTGAAACGCGGGTCGTAATAAAACGCTGCAAAAACGGTTTCGGTCACGGTGTAGTTGATGTCGTTGCCGATGTAGTCCATGAGGGTGAAGGGGCCCATTTTAAAGCCGCCTATTTCGGTCATGGCCCAGTCGATTGTCGCGAAGTCGGCCAAACCTTCTTCGTAAATGCGCAATGCTTCACCATAGAAGGGCCTGGCCACCCTATTGACAATAAAACCGGGCGTGTCTTTGCAGACAACCACTGTTTTATGCCAACTAGAAATCAATTGTTCAATTTGGTTGGTGTATTCATGGGATGTTGCTACGCCTGGAATCACTTCTACAAGCGGCATAATTGTAGCCGGATTGAAAAAATGAATGCCTAAAAAGCGACTTGCGTCTTTCAAACACGCACCAATGGAGGCAATTGAAAGCGAAGATGTATTACTCGCTAAAATGCAATTGGGCCCCACGGTTTGTTCGAGTTGCGCAAACAATTGGTGTTTGATGTCGAGCTTTTCAACGATGGCTTCTATGACCAAACTTGCAGCACTGTGGTCGCTGAGTTGGCTAGAGTAAGTCAAGCTAGCTTTGATTGCTTCGGCTTGCTCAAAGGAAAACTTTCCTTTTTCGACTAATTTATCAAGGCTTTTTACGATTTGTTGTTCAGCCCGTTGCAATTGGTCCGGATTGGTATCGGTGAGCACAACGCTGTGGCCAGCTTGTGCGGCAACTTGTGCAATGCCTGCACCCATTGTGCCTGCGCCAACTACGCCTATTATTGCTTTCATATTAATGTCCTTTGAATATAGGGTTTCTTTTTTCTAAAAATGCGTTCACGCCCTCTTTGAAGTCATGTGTTTGCCCAGCTTCGGTTTGCAATTGCTCCTCCAAGGCGAGCTGGCTTGCAAGATCATTAGTGAGTCCGGCATTGACGGCTCTTTTTGTCAGACCCAAGCCTTTAGTTGGCATTTGGGCCATTTGTTGGGCCAATGTACTAACAAAAGAACTGAAGTCGTCGTCGCCAATTGCTTTGTAAATCATGTTCATTTGTTCGGCAGCTTTGGCGCCCACTTTTTCGCCTGTCAGCATGAGGGCCATCGCTTTTTGAACGCCAACTAATCTTGGCAGCATGAAGGTGCCACCAGAGTCTGGAATAAGGCCAATTTTGGAAAATGCCTGAATAAATGACGCGCTCTCTTTGGCTACAACGAGGTCGCAGGCCAGTGCGATATTGGCACCTGCACCTGCTGCTACACCGTTCACGGCTGCGATTACAGGTTTTTCCAACGCGCGTATCTTTAGAATGATCGGGTTGTAATGTTCTGCCACAATTTGCTGCAAAGCAGGCCCTTCAGGGTCCGTGGCTTCAGCTAAATCTTGACCCGCACAAAATGCCTTACCTTCGCCGGTAAGCACCACTGCTCTGATGCTTTCGTCGTTGCTGCAGCGGTCTAGTTCGGCTTGTAATTGCAAAGCCATGCTGCGGTTGAACGAATTGAATACGCTTGGTCTGTTCAGGGTGAGGGTAAGTATCCCATCTTCAAAGTGAGCTAAAATTTCTTGCATAAGTTAAGATTGATAACGTTTGAGAAGTGCTTGGCCGCGTTCTTTCAAGGTCAGCCTCAAACTTGCGGGTTCGAGGACCTCTACCTCTCCAGCATAGCCAAGTAAGTTTCGGATGAATTCTTCGGTAATTAAAATGCGGAGTTCGAATAAGCTGAATTCCGGTTGTTTTTCGAGCAGTTTTTGGGAGGCATGAAAAGCTTGAGTTTCAATATAGCGTGCCGCCACTGCATCGGCTTTCAAGACAATTCTGAGGGCCTCTCCTTTAAATGCAGTAATGCCAACAGCATCGCGAAAATAGGCGGTAGCATCGAAGTCGGAGGGGATTTGTGCCGCTTCATCTAGCAATTGGAGCTCAGACATGCGGTCTAGTGCGAAGGTCATGATATCTTGTTTTTGAACATCATAAGAGATGAGGTACCAGCGGTTGCGGTATTCTTTCAAAAACAAAGGGCTTACTTTTCGAGGCTTGGCTTGCTGTTGCTGAAAACTCGTGTACATAAACCAAACGCGTTTTTTAGCTTGTACGCCTTCGAGTAGCGTAGGTAAGTATTCGTTACCACCTGTAGAAACTGCCGCTTCAAACTGAATAAATTTCGATAATTCCTGACTTTGGTCACCCACAGCAACGCGGTCTACAATTTTATCGATAGCGAGGCCAAATTGCTGAAAAAAAGGAACTTCTCTAAATTGTTGCAAGGTGGATACCGCAAAACGAATAGAGGAGAGTTCGTCCTCAGATAAGGGCACATCGTTGATGCTGAAGTCGGGGTCTTCGTAGAAATAACCGCCATTTTTTTTGCTGTAGCGAATAGGGGCGTCGTGTTCCATTTTCATCGTAAAGAGGTCTTTTTCGATGGTGGAGGCGCAAATGTGCGCACCTGATTCTGATCCAAATAAGGATTCTTCACAAGCTGTTCTGAGTGCTTCTTTGGAAGGGTAGGGCTTGTATTTGTTGCGCAGCATGCGGTCTATGATGCGGTAGCGAATCAGGGCATTTTTTATATGCGGCATTAGTGTTTTTCAACTTTTTGTTGGTAACCAAATAGTTCAAAAAACTTGATAGCCTTCACGACTTCATATGGGACGTCGTCTTCCCAGCTTTGTGCATTAGCTTTGATTTTACTCAGGACATCGTCGGAAAGAATATGTAGCAAACTCGGGTCATACTCTTGCAATGCGGTAATTTTGTCGTTGGCTTGCATATAGTTAAGCAGACCCATGAGGTTTTCAGGAAGTTTGATGTTGCCTAAATGGTACAAACTGCCATCCTCCATATTGAGTGCAGGATAGATATAAAGTTTAACGTTATGCCCGAAACCGCGGCCAAAGGCCTCGAGTAAGCCACCCGGTAAATTGTCATAATATTTTTCATCAAAAATGATGTGCAAGTTGTAGATGCCCATAATGACTCCAACTAAATTACCGCGGGCAATAGAAGAGAGGTATTCAAGCATTTTGTAATGCTTGAGGTAGTTAGAAACCATTACGGTGTAGCCGAGAGAACCTAAAAGTTCGGCGCGGTCTAGGAAGTCTTTGTCGGAGATTTTGCCGTCGGCGGTGAGGTCTTTGAGGGTGAGTTCAAATACAACCTCGAGTTGTTCTGGCTTGACGCGTTTTTCTTTGGCAAAAGCAGCTCTAGCGCGTTCGATCATGTCGATGTGCACTTTGGTTACTGGTCTGAAGCGCCCGCGCATGAGCAAAATGTTTTTCTTGTAGAGCGCGGTGGACGGTTGCATGACGTTTTTAGCGAGGTCGAACATGGTGGCGTTGGTGATGCCGCGGCGCACCAAATTGAGCGCAATGATGCGGTTGTCCATATCCTCGAAATCGGGTCCAGAAATGCGCAGCATATCGATTTCCATGCGGTCTGGTGGCAAGCGGTGTACAATGCCATCGATAAAATCGTCGATACTTCCAGACTGAAAATAGCAAGCATAGATGAGGTTGACGCCTAAAATACCTAAGGCCTCTTGCTGTGCTTTATGGCTGTTGTCGTGCATTTTGATATGCAAAATGACGTCGTTGGGTTTTTTGTTAAGCCCGAGTTGAAAACGCAAGCCAACCCATCCTTGACCTTGGTTGGTTTTGTGGTAGTTCAGCGACTCTACTGTGTTGCAAAACGCAAAAAAGCGTGCTTCTCTGTTTTTAACTGGTAGGATGTCTTGAAGATGCTTGAATTCGGTCTGAAGCATGGTCAACAAGCGCTCTTCACACACATAACGGACGGTTTCTCCGTACATGGAGTCCGATACTTTCATGTCGTAGGCTGATTGCGTATAGGCAATTGTTCCGGAGCTGCCTCCCGCCTTGAAGAAGTTGGCGGCAACCTCTTGGCCAGCACCAATTTCTGCAAAACAGCCGTAGATATCTTGGGTGAGGTTGATTTTAAGGGCTTTGTCTTCGGTGGTTAAACGACTTGCGCTCATGTTAGTGTGGGTCTTTGAAATTCGGGTTTGAAATAAAGGAGTTGTCGGTCAGGGTGAGCAAAAACTTCTTGAGGAGGTATTTTTCTTGCGCACTCAGCTGAACGCCACCTTGGTTGGCAAATTCAATGAGTGGGTCTATGGTTGGAGAAATATGTACGCCACTGGAGTAGTGTTCAATGACTTCGTCTAGGGTCTGAAAGCGGCCGTCGTGCATGTAGGGTGCGCTAAGGGCAATATTGCGAAGTGTTGGCACTTTAAATTTGCCGTAGTCTTCGGGGTTGCCAGTGACTCCACCGCGCCCGAGGTCGGTAAAATTGGCGTCCAGACCGTTGTTGCTGTATTTTTTGACGCGCATGAGCGGCCCATTGTGGCAGTGAAAGCAGTCGGCGCCATTGAGGCTTTTGAAGAGGTCGTAGCCAGCCCATTCTTCGACGTCAACGGTTTGTAAGATATTTTGTTCTTGCGTAGTGAGCGCCATGCCGTTTTCGTATTTGTACATGACGTCGAATTTGGAAGACGCTGAAATCATGGTGCGGATAAACTGCGCAATAGCCTTAGCTACTTTAGTTGAGTCTATGCCGGGTTCACCGAAAGCACGGTAAAATTTGTTGCGGTAATTGATGTCGAGATTGAGTTTATAGACGGCGTCGGTCCAACTTTGATGCATTTCAATGGGATTTGGAATGGGCTCCAAGATTTGTTGTTCTAGACTAGAGGCCCGGCCGTCCCAAAAAAAGAAGTTGTCCCAACCGAGATTAATAAGCGCCATGGAGTTGCGTGTTCCGGCAATGCCGTCAATGCCGGTCGAATATTTGCTGGGGTCTGAAAAACTACTTTGCGCTAAATGACATGAAGCACAACTCATGGAATCATTGCCAGAAAGGCGTTTTTCATAAAACAACCAACGGCCAAGATCAACGCCCTCTTTGGTCATGGGGTTGTTTGAAGGGATGATCATGTCTGGAAAATGGCTTGGAATTTCTAATGCATAGGGTGTGGCTTGAAAGTTAGCCTTGTCTTTTTTACAAGAACTCAACAAAAGCAAAACACCTATGAGAAATAAAAAGCCTTTCATTAATACGGACTTATGGCGTTCTTAAAGTTGCTAATGACCTTTTGCGTAAGGGCTTCTTGACCAGCTGCTGTGTGCGTGAGGTATTCTGAACTCAAATTGATGCTGCTAGCTCCTTGGCCCAAAAAGGCAAGGAGGTCTAGTTTGAGTTTGAACTGACGGGTGTTGTTGCCGATGTCGGTCCAGTTGATGTTGTTGAACTGTAAATTTTGCAAGTAGGAATCGGTACCGATATGGAAACTAAAAGAGAGGTCTGGGTTGGTGGTGGCATCGATGAGGGTGTCCACTTTTCCTTCGATATTCATGAAGATATAACCTGGATTCCAGCCCCAATGCATGGCCCCTGCATTGCTAATATTCAGCGGGCTTTCATTCGGGAACGCACTTGGATCGAGGTGGTTGAGGCTGCTGTCCACGCCTAAAACAGCACTCAAATTGAGAAACTTGGCGTAGTCGCCTTCTTTTTTGAAAAGCAAGCTGCCGGTTTCGCGGTAGTCGAGCAAAGCTGCTTGATGCAAGGCGTTTGTGCCATTGCCAAAAAGCGTGAAATAACATTTGAGTTCAGTGAACTTTACTTTGTAGCCTTCTTGGGTGGTGTAAATGCTATCCATAAAGAAATTTTGGCCGCCATAAACAGGTTGGAGGTCAATTTGCACCTGTGCTTTTGGGGCCTCGGGGTTGTCGTCGCCACAGGCCGTAGCGAATACCAAAACTAAGAGGCTGAAAAATATCGTTCTCATCTAACAAAAATACGTCAAAACGCTCAAAATGTTCTTAATTTTAGGAAAGTTTCAGCCCAAAATCAACGAATGCCCCAACTTACTTCAAAAGCCCTCCGAGTTTACGCCGCTTCGGCAGGCAGTGGAAAAACCCATCGCCTTGTCTTAGAGTACCTTAAGATCTTGCTCACCGATGTCAATTACCGACAAAAGTTCAAGCATATCGTTGCCATGACCTTCACCAACAAGGCGGCCAACGAAATGAAAGACCGCATTCTTCAAACGCTGAGTGGCCTGGCTTATCCGGCCAGCGCTAATGCCAAAACAATAGCACTCAAAGCGGACTTACTAGAAGAAACTTCTTTAACCGAGGTTCAGTTGCAACAGCGCGCTGCAGGGGCACTCCAGGGTATTTTACATCACTACGAGGATTTCAATATCTCCACCATAGATAAATTCAATTTACGCCTCATTCGCTCTTTTAGTCGCGACCTCGACCTCCCTGCCGATTTCGAGGTGGTCCTCAATGAAAAATTGATCCTCGACGAAGTGCTAGATCTCCTCATTGCGCGCCTCGGTCAACCCGACTCACAAGAACTCACGCGCTGGATGCTTGCCTATGCGCGCACCAAGGTGGCAGAAGGGGAGTCTTGGGATTTTAAAAAGTCCTTGCTGCAATTTTCTGAAGTGCTTGGTAAAGAACGCAATGCCAAAGAAGTTGAGCAGTTGCTTGCCAGCACATACACCCCCGACACCTACACAGATTTCAAAGCTGAGGCCGAGCAAATCAAAGCTACATTTTTAGCGCAGTGTGCCCAAGTGCATGCATTAGCAGCGCCGTTCAAAGGTTCGCAATTCAAAACTGCTACAGATCAAAAGCGCATAGATGCCTTCATTGAAGATCCAAATTGGGGCCTTGGCAAGCAAAAAGGGCCATTTTATACCAATACATTTCTAAAGGCCCTAGACGAGGATAAATACGATATTCCGACCGCAGTTTCCGAAGCCCTTTTGGATTTGTCAACTGCTTTTGATCAAGCTTTTGCTGCGCATTTACGCATCGAAACCCAACGCAAAAACTTCTATAATATGGCCTTGCTGCAATATGTCGCGCAGCAAACAAAGGCCCTCATGACTGCGCAGCAACAAATTCGCATCTCCGAGTTCAATCAGCTGATCAGCCAGTTGGTGCAAGGTGAACAAGCGCCCTATATTTACGAGCGCTTGGGCATACGCTATGAACACTTCCTGCTCGATGAATTCCAAGATACCTCTCGCTTGCAGTGGGTCAACATGATCCCGCTCGTACTAGAGGCCATTGCCTATGAGCGCCCGAATCTCATTGTGGGCGATGCCAAGCAAAGTATTTACCGTTTCAACAACGGCTTGGCCGAACAATTTGTAGCGCTACCGAGCCTTTACAACCCTGAAAACGACCCCCAAATGGCGCTCACCAGTGCGCGTTTCGAGACCAGCGGTTTCAAACAAAGTTTGCTAGACAATTACCGTTCAGCTCCACAAATTGTACAATTTAACAACGAACTCTTCGAGCGTTTGGCTCTTTCTTTGCCCCAAGAGCACAAAGCATTTTACGACAAATTGAGTCAGAATCCGAAGTCTTCCAAAATTGGTTTTATTCGTATCGAAAGCTTGGTCAACGACCTTCCGGAGGCATTGCTTTTTGAGAAAATGCTGCTTACCATTCATGAGTTGCTCCAAGACGACTACAGGCCCTGCGATATCTGCATCCTGACCGAAACCAATAAAAAAGGCAATGCCATTGCGCTGGCTTTAACGCAAGCGGGCCTTCAAGTAGTTTCTCAAGACTCTCTTTTGTTGTATGCACATCCTTTGGTTCAGCTCTTTTTACTTTATCTCAAAAAGCGCGCAAAACCATCCAATCCAACACTAGGTAAGCGCTTTGCTGAGGCCTACTTACAACACAAGGGTAATTTTGATGTGGCAGCATTCATGGCTTATTTCAAAACCTACGAAAAAGACGGGCGGCAAGTTCGCTATTTTGATGAAGCAGCTTTTTACAAAGCAGAATTTGGTTCAGAAGACGCACTTTTTATGCCTTATGAACATCTTTTTGACCTCCTTCAAAAAGCGGCGGCCTGTTTTCAGATCAATGATACCCAGGAGCCTTATGTGCATCATTTTTTCGATGTTGCCTTTCAATTTCAGCTCAATCGCAATGCCGAACTATTGCCTTTCATCGATTTCATAGAACAGAACAAAGATAAGTTAGCACTGCAAATGCCAGAGTCTACTGAAGCAATCCGCATCATGACCATTCATAAAGCCAAAGGCTTGGAATTTCCGGTTGTACTGATGCCAAGCCTAGATTTTCGCACCGCACTCCATGGTTTTGCAAAGTTTTTGATGCCTGCCGGCTCTGGTTTGGCTTATGCTTATCCGTCTGACCTCATTCCAGAATTCAAAACTTTTAAAGAAAAAGAACTCGCCGCCATTTTTCTCGACAAACTGAACCTACTTTATGTAGCACTAACACGGCCAGAATCCAGACTTTACATTTGGAATCACCACAAGGAAAAAGGTTTTGGCGCTCAAATTCATCAGCAACTTGCTCAACTTCCTGCGCTAACACTTGAAGAAGAACACATCTATGTTGCAGGAACTGCACTCAAAGTGTCTAGCACTGAAAAGGAAAAACACAGTGCCTCCAAAACCAATTTTTACCATCCGATGGCTTTGCCCGATCAACTTTGGTATCCTTCTCTAGCTTTTCGAACACCCGACACCGAAATGGTTCCCGATCAATTGTTTGGTTTGGCTTTTCACCGCTTAATGGCTTTGTGTCAAAGTCCTGAACAGTTACCTGCAGCACTTCAAGTTGCATTGCAAGAAGGCACTATTGCACAAGATCAAGTCGAGGAGCTCACCTTAGCAGCTGAACGATTTTGGTTGCACGTTAGCACTCAACAACTCAATGATGGCATTTTGGATGAATACAACGAGCAGCGCATTATTGCCGATATCAATCAAATGAAGCAGCCCGACAAAGTTTGGGTGAAGGCAAATGAAGTGGTGGTCATTGATTTCAAAACCGGTCTGCGCCAAGACAGCCATATGCAGCAAATTATTGCTTACGCGGGCTTGCTACAAACTATTTTCAAGTTGCCGGTTCGTCCAATTCTGTACTATACACAACTTGATTTATTCCTGGAGTTGTAGGTCTAGGCCTGCAATTTCAGCCGAAAGTTTCAGAAAGGTGTACACCAAAGGGTGAGGGAGGTCGCGGGTTGAAGATATCTGTGGACAAAAACTCGTGGCCAAGAAAAACGGATGTTCTTTGAGTGTAATGATTTCAGGGTCGTCGAACTGATTGACCGCCTCTATGTCTATAAACTGCCCTACCAATTGCTCTAGGAGCTGCGGATACATGCTGTAGCGGGTAGCACTGAGCTCAACAGAACTACAGTTTTCATAGAGTTTTTCCATTGCAGCGGTTTTTGGCTGCACATCTATACGCTCGAAATGGGTGCTGTTAATTAAGTTTTCAGAGATCAACTTCTCGCCGTAAGGGTTCATGTTGTTGGCCGTGATGAGGTAGTCGATAAAAATTCGAAAACACTCGCCAGTAGCAAAAACAGGAATCTCTAGTTCTGCAAGATTTCGAAATACACCATTCAAAAAAAACGGATTGACATAAGGCCCGGGCGCAACCCAAACACCATCGTATTGTTCGAATGATTGTTTTTTGAATTGTAAGGCTTCGTTGATCTTGATCCAATAATAGTTGATTTCGAGTTCGAGGAACTCGGCTGCATGGTCCAAGGAAAGGTTTGTCGCGTGGTGCGAGTTGTAGGTGAAGTTGTAGTCGCCTATGATTGCTATTTTAAGTGCTTCACTCATTCAGGCGTTTCTTGTAAAAACAGCGCTTAGCGCTTAAACCAGCTTCTTAACTTGGCGTTGTTGATTTGGATTGATTCTTCTGCAAGCGTTTGCGGATCAACGTACCAAACTTTACAACTGAAGGTTACTTCAAAAAGGGAGTAGTCGCCAGTACCATCTGAAGCTTGCTTTAAAATGGTAAAGTTGGCTGTTTGCCCTGGGTCTGTTTCGCGAGAAATCCAGAATTTACCGGTGTTGTCGGTGTATGAAACCTGAACACCATTGATGCTGTTGGTGGCAAGTGTTGTGACATCTTTGAAAGGAATCGGGTTGCCAGAGTTGGTCATGTGGAAATCATTGAACATGGAAAGCGTAGGCGTGGAACTGCCAGTAGCATCCCACTCTAGTGAACCAAAAGCAATAGAGATGTTTTGCATATTTGCCATTGAAGCAATACCAGAAGTGTAAATGACCTTTGACATAACTGGTGCAACATTTACAATTTGAGTGTCTAAGGCGAAACCAAGGTAGTTGTTGACGTTTTGCGTAAGTTCGACTTGTGTACCATTGATATAACCAATGAAACTTGCATTTAAGTCGACTTTGTTGGTTGGTGGTGGAATGATTTCGTGTTCAATACAAGCTGAGGAAATCAGTAAAAGTAGGGTTGCTAAAAAGGCAAAGCGCGTCAGTTTCATGCGTTTGTGTTTAGGTGATAATGTCTCAAATTTAGTTCTATAAACGCAATTGTCCAAAAAAAGATGCTTTCCGAGTAAAAAAAGAAGTTTTAAACCGCTGCAATCAACTTCAGAAAATCCTGAAGACTTGCTTGGTGCAGTGGCAAAGCACCTTTGCAAATGAGGCTGTAGACCTCCTCGGCTTTGTGTTCAGAACTTTTCTTAGAACCTTTGTGTAGGCTGAGGTGCTTCCATGCATTTTGAAGCAAATCTATGAAGTTTTCGGGCTTGCAATCAGCAATCAGCTTGGCGTCGTTGGTCTGAAAGTGATAGAAGTTCCAAACGTCGTCTTGAAAGTCAAAAACAGTGATGAAGTCGTTGCCAATTTGCAATAAACCGGGTTGTTTGTTGTAGACTTTTTCAAGGACGATATTGGCAAACATGTCGATGAATTCTTGAGCCTTGTTCGGGTCTTTTGTTGCGAGATTGCGCCATTCGGCGTCGTAGAGTTCGTTGATGATCAGAAATTGCTTGAACTCCGTCTCGAGTTCAGAGAGCTCATCAGGGGTTAAGGCGCGAAATTTTAACATTATTCTGCTTCGCTGGGTTGTACTTCTAAACTAATGTCTAATACTTCTGTCACGCGCTTTTCAGTGATGGCTTGTTCGAGTTCAAACTTGTATTTGCCTTTGAAAGGAACTTTGCGGCGCTTGAAAATGAGTTGGTGCTCGACAATTGTCCCTGATTTGTTGCCAATCCAGTTGCCGTTAGGGTCGGCCATTTTGATTTCGTAAGGTTCACGTACGCTTTTGCCAAAAGGAGGTGTGGTACGCAAGAAGATCCAGAGGTTGTTGTAGGCGTAATCGGTAGTGCTGCGCAGGGTAAAAATGAAGTCGTAAAGTTGGGTGGTGTCTTGGATATCGACCTCAAATTTTGGCTTTACATTTTGCGCCCACTGCTCGTCTTTGAAGCGATAAGCTTTGGTATAGATTGCTTCTTTGGTGCAACTAGCAAGTACTAGCGCAAAGAGCGCAAATAGACTAATTAGCTTTTTCATTTTTTGGCCCTCCGGGGTTCGGTTTGCGTGGTTTGCGATTGGGTCTTCTTTTCTTGTTATTGTTGTTGTTGCTGAAGGATTTTTCAAAGCGCGTGAGGCTGTCTTGGCCAACAACGTTTTGATACCCGATTTCTTCTACCTTTTCTTTGACTTGAGCGAAGTCGGCGAGGTCTTTGGGCTTGACGCCGTCTTTGTTGAGTTTTTTGATTTCGGCAACGCGCTCAGGTGTGAGTGCCACCATGCCATTTTCGCCTTTGTAGGCGTACCAAATGATGCGTTTGAAAACGTCGGTTTTCATGTGAATGGCGTCGCCTTTTTCAGTCTGAAGCTTGCCGTCGGCTTTCGGCATTGACTTGATGGCGTCGAGGTACATGTCGAGCTCGTAATTGAGGCAGCATTTGAGCTTGCCACATTGACCAGCTAATTTTTGAGGATTCAAAGAAAGTTGCTGGTAGCGGGCAGCTGAAGTAGATACAGATCTGAAGTCGGTAAGCCAAGTGCTGCAACAAAGTTCGCGGCCGCAAGAGCCAATGCCTCCGAGGCGTGCTGCTTCTTGACGCGAGCCAATTTGCCGCATTTCTACACGAACCTTAAAGCGATCGGCCATGTCTTTGATGAGTTGGCGAAAATCGATGCGTCCTTCGGCGGTATAGTAAAATGTCGCTTTACTGAGGTCTGCTTGGTATTCGACATCGGAGATTTTCATGTCGAGGCGCAAGTTTTGGGCAAAAGTGCGCGACTGCGTGAGGAGTTCGCGCTCCAAACCACGTCCTTTGATCCATTTGTCGATTTCTTCTTGGGTAGCAATGTGCAAGATTTTTTTGCATTCCATTGCTTTAAGGTTAGGTGCTTTTTTCTTGACTTGAATGCGGGCGAGTTCGCCAAGGGCAGATACCACACCGATGTCCCAGCCCGGGCTGGTGTCTACGGCAATGACATCGCCAGTTTGCAAAGAGAGGTGGTCCGCATTGCGGTAAAATGCTTTACGGGCATTTTTGAAACGGACTTCTACAAGGTCAAAAGTGCTTTGGCCTTCTGGTAAGCTGATGTTGGCAAGCCAATCAAAAACTTCAAGTTTATTGCATCCGCCACTGCTGCATGTGCCGTTGTTTTTACAACCTTTTGGTGTTCCTCCACCGCTACTACATGACGCACAACCCATTTGATTTTTTTTGTGGTAAAGTTAATAAATAAAGTTAGTCAAAGCTACGCCTGATGGATGTAGCGCATTGTTTGAAAACAAAGTTGTGTAAATAGGATGCGTGCGTTGGCATTGCGGTCAATTTGGTAGTAGGCAGCATCTAGTGTGGTCATGAACTCACGGATGTTGTTGCCTGAAATGAACGGTGCAAATTTTTCTAAAAACGCAGCTTCTTCTGAAGAAACTTTGGTGAGGGTGTCGCCCATATAGTTGGTCAGGATACTTTGGCGCAACATATGAAGGGTGTATTGGATGAACAGTTTTTGTCTTTCCTTGCCGATCGTGGCGAGGTCATCGGCCCAATCCATCATGGCGAGCACTTCTTTTTTGTAGCAAACGCGCATAAGTTGGATAAACTGATTGCGCTGCTGGTCTTGGTTATCTGAGGTTTCTAGGTAAGCAAGTGCAGCTAAAAACGAACCATCGGCAAACGCTGACACGGCGTCGGCATTGGTGCGGTTTTGATTTTTGGTCTGCTGTAAGTAGGTACTGAGGTCCTCTGAACCAATTTTTGGTACGCGGATCAGTTGGGTTCTGGACTGAATGGTGATCATGAGCTTGCTGGCGTCTTCACTGACCAACAAAAAAAGTGTTTGCGCTGGCGGCTCTTCAAGAATTTTGAGCAGTTTGTTGGCGCAATCGGCGTTCATTTCTTCGGGTTGCCAGATGATCATGACTTTATAGCCACCTTCGTATCCTTTGAAGTTCAGTTTGCGAATGATTTCTTTGCTTTCTTCGGTTCCGATGATGGGTTTGCGCAATTTGTTGTCGATGCGCTCGGTCCATTGAAATAAATCGAAATATGGATTTTGCTGGAGTTGTGCGCGCCAGTCGGCTAAAAAGAGATCAGAGGTTTTGCCAATACTTTGCACCACTGGATATACAAAATGGAGGTCGGGGTGCTGGAGTTGCTGAACTTTCTGACAGGAAGCGCATTGGCCACAGCTATCGTTGGCTTGGCGGTTCGTACAAAATAAATACTGACTAAATGCCAATGCGAGCGGAAGCCCACCATGGCCTGCGGGGCCTTGTAGTAACTGGGCGTGTGCAATTTTGCCTGATTCGATTTCGCGAATGAGCTCTAGCTTGAGGGTTGTTTGACCTATGATTTGCTGAAATTGCACCTTCAAAAATAGCGAAAATGCGGCAATTATTCGGTGTTTCCTTTCAAGAGCAATACGATTTCTCCTTTGGCTTCGTGCGTTGCAAAATAGGTTTGGAGTTCGGCTAATGTACCGCGGTGGTAGGTCTCGAATTTCTTGCTGATTTCTCTGACCACGCATGCTTCTCTTTGAGGGTCGAGCCATTCGCACATTTGGCCAAGTGTTTTGGCAATGCGGTGAGGCGACTCGTACAAAACAACCGTGCGGTTTTCTTGTGCCAATGCTTGTATGCGTGTTTGGCGTCCTTTTTTATGGGGTAAGAATCCTTCGAAAACAAATTTATCGCAAGGAAAGCCAGAAGCGACTAATGCTGGTACAAATGCAGTTGGGCCGGGCAAGCATTCGACTTCAATACCTGCCTGAACACAAGCCCGCACCAATAAAAATCCAGGGTCAGAAATGCCGGGTGTGCCCGCATCAGAAACCAACACACAAAATTCGTGTTGTTGGATAAGCTCAATTGTTTTGTCTAGGAAGCGGTGTTCGTTGTGGGCATGAAAAGCCAACACTTTTTTCTTGATTTCAAAATGATTCAAGAGTTTATTGGTAACACGTGTGTCTTCGGCAAAAATGAGGGGTGTTTCTTGCAATATGCGCAGCGAACGAAGCGTGATGTCTTCGAGATTGCCGATAGGAGTAGGAACGAGGATCAGTCTAGGCATGGCTTAAGCAAATACCGCTCGCACCACTTCTTCGATTTTGGTGCAAGGGATGATTTCAATTTGGTGTTTGTGCCCTTTGATTCCTTTCGAATATTTGGACACAATGATTTTTTTGTAGCCGAGTTTCTCGAGTTCGCCAAGGCGCTGTTCTAGCCTATTTACAGGTCGGAGCTCTCCGCTAAGGCCAATTTCGGCTGCAAAAGAGATGGTTTTGTCAATGGCGAGGTCGGCGTTGGAAGACAAGATTGCCATGGCCACTGCGAGGTCGATGGCGGGGTCGTCTACTTTGATGCCGCCGGCGATATTCAAGAAGACATCTTTAGCTGCCAAACGAAAGCCGCAGCGTTTTTCTAGGACGGCGAGCAGCATATTAAGGCGCTTGACATCAAAACCTGTCGACGACCGTTGGGGGGTCCCGTAGGCGGCAGAGGAAACAAGCGCTTGTACTTCAATGAGCAGCGGACGAATTCCATCGACCATTGAGGCCACAGCAACGCCGCTTAAGGCTTCAGAGCCAATCGAAACCAAAACTTCGGAGGGATTGGCTACGGGTAAAAGGCCATTGCCTTGCATGCTGTAAATGCCGAGTTCGTTGGTTGAACCAAAACGGTTTTTGATACTGCGCAATAAGCGATAGATGTGATGGCGGTCGCCTTCAAATTGCAAGACGGAGTCTACCATGTGCTCTAAAACTTTTGGTCCGGCAATGGTGCCGTCTTTGGTGATGTGCCCAATTAAAAAGATGGGAATGTCGGATTGTTTGGCAAAGCGCAGCAAGTTTGCGGTGCACTCGCGCACCTGAACCACCGAACCTGGCGAGCTTTCTACACTGTCTGTGTAGAGGGTTTGGATGGAATCGATGATGAGTAACTGTGGCTGAATGGCCTCGGCCTGCACCAAAACTTGTTGAAGGTTGGTCTCGGTGAGCAGGTAACAGTTGGGGTTGTCTAAGCCAAGGCGTTCGGCGCGCATGCGAATTTGTTGTTCGCTTTCTTCGCCAGAAACATAAAGCACTTTGAGTTGCTCTTTAATGGCGAGTTGGAGCAGAAGGGTTGATTTACCAATGCCGGGGTCGCCGCCGAGTAGGTTGATCGAACCCGGAACGATTCCGCCACCAAGCACTCTGTTTAGCTCGAAATCTTTGAGCGCAATGCGGCTTTCTTCGCTCTTTTGCACTTCTTGAATCAGTACGGCTTGTTGTGCTTTTGATGATTTAGAAAAACTCACCACGTGTTTGGGTGTTTTTTCGGTACGCTCTTCTACGAAGGTATTCCACTCTTTGCAACTGGGGCATTTTCCGAGCCATTGGGCTGCCTCATGACCGCAATTTTGACAAAAAAAGGCTGATTTTGCTTTTGACATGGAATCTTTTCGTTTGAACAAAGGTATTCAAAAAAGCTTGTCGGCTGCTGGCATTTAAGGACTTAATCCGTAACATTACGAAAAAGAAAATTATTTTTTTAAAGATTTTTTAATCTGTTGTTTGCCACAATATCAAAAAATATAATTTTGCCGTGTAAATAGTTGTCAATCCTATGTCAAAAAGAAGAGCGATCATCAGTTACGACAAGCTGACCATTGAGCAGAAAAAACAAATTCTCCGAGATTTCCCGGACGGGTACATCAATCACTTAACTTCCATCAAAACGCCTACTGGTGAGGTGCTAGACGCCCTCGTTTGGGAAACCGACGAAGTCATTTATTTGGTGAAAATCAATAAAGTAAAGCCAAAAGCCAAGGCTGTAGTTGAAGACGACGACTTCGACGACGACTTTGACAAGCCAGACGACATCAAAGATGACGACCTCAATGAGGACGACGACGAAGAGGACGACGCCGACGATTTTGCCGACGACGAACCTTCCGACGACGAAGAAGATTAAAACCTACGTACCCAAGTTTTTTTAACTTTGGGTTATGCTTGGAACCCTTTCAACACCAGAATTATCTTCCTTACTTGCGCTGTCACCTTCCATAGATCAAATTGGAACCCTAGAGCGCATCGCACGCATTCAAGCGCGCAGTATCAAAGGTGCGGCCAAATTGCAAGGTTTGCGCATGGCACTTTCCATGATTGACCTCACTACTTTAGAAGGAAAAGATACCCCCGCTAAAGTTCGGCAGCTTTGCTATAAAGCCCAACATTTACACGACCAAGCACCTGATTTGCCAACAGTTGCTGCCGTTTGTGTCTACCCAACAATGGTGGGAGTGGCTAAAAAAGCGCTTGGTGCATCGGGCATCAAAGTTGCGAGCGTTTCTACTGCTTTTCCATCTGGGCAAGCGCCTTTTGAGGTAAAGAAACTCGACACCTTATATGCCTTAGACAACGGTGCCGACGAAATCGATATGGTCATCTCGCGCGGCCGTTTCTTGGCCGGTGATTACCAATTTGTCTACGACGAAATTGCAGCTATTAAAGCCCTTTGTGGTGTGGCCCGCCTCAAAGTTATCTTCGAAACAGGCGAGCTCGACTCCTTGGATCAAGTCCGCAAGATTTCCGATTTAGCAATTGCTGCCGGAGCCGATTTCATCAAAACTTCAACGGGTAAAATTCAGCCAGCCGCTACTTTTCCAGTAGTGCATACCATGCTTGGTGCCATTAAAGATCACTTCGACAAAACAGGTCAAATGATTGGCATGAAGCCCGCTGGCGGCATTTCTTCCTCCAAATTAGCACTGCAACATTTATTAATGGTGAAGGAAGTGTTGGGCGAGGCCTGGCTGACCAACGAATGGTACCGCTTCGGCGCGAGTAGCTTGGCCAACGACCTTCTGATGCAATATCAAAAACAGCTGACTGGCAAATACCAATCGGCTGCCTACTTTTCAATCGACTAATCATGAGCAACTCAACCTGGAACCTCGTACCTTCATTGGAGTCTGTCGCACAGGTCCAAATCAAGCCACAATACGAACTTTTTATCGATGGCAAATGGCAAGCGCCACTGTCTGCAAGCTATTTTGCAACTGTGAACCCTGCCGATGAAAAACATCTGGCCCAAATTGCTCAGGCCAATGCTGCCGACGTTGATTTAGCTGTAAAAGCAGCGCGGGCTGCTTATGACAACGTTTGGTCACAACTCAGTGGGGCTGAACGCGGCAAATACTTGTTTCGCATTGCGCGGCTCATGCAAGAAAAAGCAAGAGAACTCGCTGTTTTAGAAACTTTAGACGGCGGTAAACCTATTCGCGAGTCGAGAGACATCGACATTCCGTTGGCATGCAATCACTTTTTCTATTATGCCGGTTGGGCCGACAAATTACAAGAAGCTTTTCCAGGGCAGCAAATGGAGGCATTGGGTGTTGCGGGTCAAATTACACCTTGGAATTTCCCGTTGCTGATGCTCGCTTGGAAAGTTGCACCTGCTTTGGCTTGTGGCAACACCGTTGTACTCAAGCCTGCAGAAACCACCTCGCTCACAGCGCTCAAATTTGCCGAAATTTGTCAAGAGGCTGGGCTTCCTGCTGGCGTGGTCAATATTGTTACAGGTTATGGCGATACCGGCGCTGCGCTGGTGGCACATCCGAACGTAGATAAAATTGCCTTTACGGGCAGCACGGCCGTTGGAAAGCAAATCCAAAAAGCGTGTATCGGCACCTCTAAAAAAGTCACGCTCGAACTCGGCGGTAAGTCAGCAAATATCATCCTTGAAGATGCGCCAATTGACCAAGCAGTAGAGGGCATCATCAATTCTATCTTCTTTAACCAAGGCCATGTGTGTTGTGCGGGTTCAAGACTATTTGTCCAAGAATCTATTGCCGAACAAGTGCTGGACAAGTTGAAATTTCGCTTACAAAGTATTTATGTGGGCAATCCGCTCGACAAAAACACCGATATCGGCGCCATCAACTCCAAAAAGCAACTCGAAACCATCGAAAAATACCTCTCCATCGGTTTGGCCGAGGGCGCAGAAATATATCAGCCAGAATGCACGCTGCCTAGCCAAGGATTCTACTGCAAACCAACAATTTTCACTGATGTTGCACAAAGTGCGCGCATCGCCCAAGAAGAGATTTTTGGCCCCGTGCTCACCATTCAAACATTCCGAACAATGGAAGAGGTGGTCCAAAAAGCCAATAACTCGCCCTACGGTCTGGCAGCTGGTGTCTGGACGGCCAACGGTGCACGTATTTTTGGCCTCAGTAGCCAATTGCAAGCCGGCGTTGTTTGGGCCAATACCTACAACAAATTCGACCCTGCTTCACCTTTTGGTGGCTATAAAGAAAGCGGTTTTGGCCGCGAGGGTGGCCGCCATGGCCTCAGTGCTTACCTCCAATTCAAGAACTAATGGAAATCCTCAAAACATATAAACTCTACATTGGTGGTCAGTTTCCGCGTACTGAAAGCGGACGCACCTATCCTGTACTTTCAGCAGACGGCAGCCATGTGGCTAAT
>CANHBA010000006.1 GCA_947458985.1 Flavobacteriales bacterium | reverse complement strand
GATAGTTTATTTCTTTTAATTTCGTAATTCATCTATGCAATCTTTATCTCAATGCACAAACTCATTTTAGGACTACTCTTAACGCTTTTAATTGCGAATTTGTCATTTGCTCAGCATGTAATAAGCCTCCCTTTTATTGCAGAAATACAACTCAATGACCGACTGCAAATCCAAGTGTCAGCTTCCCTCGCCGAAAAAAATCCGAAAGCACCTATTACCATATACAATGGCAAGGAAGTTTATCAGTTGTCCGTAAAAAAACGGATAGGTGATACCATCGTTTATCAATTCCCTGCTCAAGATGCCGAATGGAGAGTTGCTTTTGAAAAGGATTTTTCTGAGGCAAGAGGTTGGTGGATCAACTACAATAAAAAAGTTCCAGTTCGTTATCCTGTTCACTTGTACATGACGCTTTCAGAAATGTTACCAAAACCGGATAGTATCTTTCCGGAATTATTCGGTAGATGGAAAGTACTGTTTGAGCCAGGCACCCCAAATGAAGAAGTGTTGGTAGGTGTATTTCAGCAAGAAATGAATGGGCGTATTTTCGGAAGTTTTCTCAGTGAAACCGGCGATTATCGTTATTTGCATGGCTTTGCGGCTAATGGCAAATTACACTTACAGACCTATACCGGTTATTGGGCCTTTGTAGTGGAGGCGGATTTAAATAGCAGCAATGAAATGTCTGGCGTATTTTATAGTGGCGGCAAGTCAAGCTCCCCTTTTAAAGCGATAAAAGATGAAACAGTTCAATTGCGCGAAGAAAGTAGCCTTACTTATTTAATAAAGCGCGATGAGCCTGTTTTGTTGAAAGACCTCATCAAAATGAATGGCAGAAAAACAACTATTGATTTGGCTTCAGAAAAACAACTCACTTTGATTCAAATCATGGGAACGTGGTGCCCGAATTGCTTAGATGAAACCAAATTGTTGCAAGAATTGCAGGCTGAATATGGAAACAGAGGGCTTCATGTAGTGGCCTTAGCCTTTGAAGTGGGTACTGACACCAAAAAACAAAGAGCTCGTTTGAAAAACTGGGTGAAGTCGATGAAAGTTACTTATCCGGTTTATTTGGCGGGCACGTCTAGTAAAGATGCGGCTTCTGCTAGATTTCCAATGCTGAATGGCATCATGAGCTTTCCGACGGCACTATTAGTGGATCAGCAAGGAAAAATCATTTCCATCCATACAGGATTTAGTGGCCCTGCAACTGGAGAGGCTTATACAGACCTTGTGAAAAAATACAAGCAAGAGATTGAAAGCGCTTTAGAATAGCGAAGCAATATTCTTGATGGAAGTTTATCTACCCATCAAGAATGGATACTTATCGATATTTTTAAGTGCGATGCTCGTGCCGCGCGCTACTGCTCTGAGTGGATCTTCGGCGATGTGTACCGGAAGTTTTGTTTTGGCAGAAATACGTTTGTCTAGGCCGCGAAGCATAGAACCACCACCGGCAAGGTAAATACCTGTTTTGTAGATATCGGCAGAAAGCTCAGGTGGGGTCATTTCGAGAGCACTTAAGATCGCCTCCTCAATTTTAGAGATGGTTTTGTCGAGTGCATGCGCAACTTCTTGGTAAGAAACCATGATTTCTTTGGGAATACCAGTCATGAGGTCACGGCCACGCACTGCGAAATCGGCAGGTGGGTTTTCGAGTTCAGGAAGCGCGGCGCCAACTTCAATTTTGATTTGTTCAGCTGTGCGTTCACCAACTAAGATGTTGTGTTGGCGGCGCATGTATTCTTCGATATCGTTGGTGAAGTCGTCGCCGGCAATGCGGATAGATTTATCACAAACGATACCACCAAGTGCAATAACGGCAATTTCTGAAGTACCACCACCTATGTCGATGATCATGTTGCCCATAGGCTCTTCGACGTCAATACCAATACCAATTGCGGCAGCCATTGGTTCGTGGATGAGGTATACTTCTTTTGCGCCAGCGTGTTCAGCGGAATCTTGAACGGCGCGCTTTTCTACTTCTGTAATTCCGGATGGTATACAAATAACCATGCGGAGCGTTGGATTAAATAGGCTACGGCCAGGATTGATCATTTTGATCATGCCTTTGATCATTTGTTCGGCACTTTGGAAGTCGGCAATAACACCGTCTTTTAACGGACGAACTGTTTCGATTAGTTTGTGCGTTTTACCATGCATTTGTTGTGCCTTACGTCCGATAGCAACCACCTTACCCGTTTGGATATCTTTGGCTACAATTGAAGGTTCGTCGACAACAACTTTGTCGTTCCAAATAATCAGGGTATTTGCCGTACCGAGGTCAATGGCAATTTCCTGTGTAAGAAAGTTAAAAAGGCCCATTTTAAGCGCTTATTGGTTTTTGTAATTTCTTCTTATTCGTAGAAGACGTTCAAAGGTTACGTTTGTAGTCAATATTTGTGAAAATAGTTGCAAACGGGTTTAATGTTTGAAGTGGCGCACTCCTGTAAAAACCATTTTCATTTGGTTTTCATCGCAGTACGTAATGGAAAGATCGTCTTTGACAGATCCACCGGGCTGAATTACGGCGTTGATTCCTTCAAGATGTGCAATTTCGACACAATCAGGGAAAGGGAAAAATGCATCGCTGGACATTACTGCGCCATTGAGGTCAAATCCGAAGCTTTTTGCTTTATGAATAGCTTGTTTGAGGGCATCTACACGAGATGTTTGACCGGTTCCACTCGCGAGGAGCTGACCGTCTTTTGCCAAAATAATGGTGTTAGATTTGGTGTGTTTGACCAATTTATTTGCAAAAAGCAAGTCGTCAATTTCAGCTGCAGATGGCGCTAATTTAGTCTTAACTTCTAGTTGAGCTGCAGTTTCTGATACTAAATCGGCGTCCTGAACGAGGTAGCCATTTAATGCACTTCTGACGAGTGTTTTTGGTAACTCAACTTCTTTTTGAATGAGGATGATCCGGTTCTTTTTGGACTGTAATATGGCGAGTGCGTCAGCGGTATAGGATGGCGCAATAAGCACTTCGCAAAATAGTTCGTTGACCAAAGTTGCGGTTGGCAGATCCATTTCTGTATTGGAGATGAGGATTCCTCCAAATGCACTTACTGGATCGGCTGCAAGAGCGTCTTCATATGCGGCCTTGAGCGTTGGGCGCGTAGCCAAACCACAAGCGTTATTGTGTTTTAATATGGCAAAAGTAGGTCCGTCTTGTTTGTATTCTTGCATGAGGCGAACAGCCGCATCTACATCGAGTAGATTGTTGTAAGAAAGTTCTTTTCCGTGTAATTTGGTAAATAATGCATCGATATCACCGTAGAAAATACCTTTTTGATGTGGGTTTTCGCCGTAGCGAAGAGGTGTTTGTTTTTCTTCACTGATTTTAAGATTGGTACTCTGCCCATCCATAAAGTACTGATGGATCATGGTGTCGTAGTGAGAAGACACATGAAAAGCCTCAGCTGCAAAGGCCTGGCGTTGTTCTAAAGTGGTTTGTGCACCTTGTGTGCTGAGGAGCTCAAGGAGTTGTGCATATTGCTTAACGCTTGGAATAATCACTACATCATTGTAGTTTTTGGCAGCAGCTCTAATTAAGGAGATGCCACCGATATCAATTTTTTCGATGATGTCTTGGTGGTTGGCGCCAGAAGCTACGGTTTGTTCAAAAGGATATAGATCGACAATGACTAAGTCAATAGAATCCAATTGATGTTCGCTCATATGAGCTTGGTCAGGAGCGAAATCTCTGCGATGGAGAATGCCTCCAAAAATGGCAGGATGCAAAGTTTTAACTCGGCCACCTAAAATTTCTGGAAATTTGGTAACGTCTTCAACGGCTGTAACTGGAATGCCCATTTCTTGAATAAAAGCAAGCGTGCCGCCAGTTGATAAAATTTCTACCTGTTGGGCATGAAGTTTTTCTACGATTGGGGCAAGGCCATCTTTGTAAAATACTGAAATGAGGGCGCGTTGAATAGGTTTTTGAACTGTCATAATAAAAGGAAAGTGCAAAGGTAAGGGGTATAATTAAAAAGGCCTGCAATTGCAGGCCTTTTTATTATCAATTGGTAACGAGAAATCTATCCGGAACACATTTAGTTCACTTCGTTCATGAATTTACGTTCCACATATAACCGGCTAGCGCCGCTTCTATCCGGAACACATTTCACAACCATCTGGGTCGTCTAGTGAACAAGCGATTGCGGCTTGTTGGTCTTCAACGATCGCAGCTGCTTTTGGCTCTTCAGTAACTGTTTTGTCGACAGTAAATTTGATCGCGTCAGTAGCGGCTTTGGTACGGAGGTAGTACATACCTGTTTTGAGTCCTTTTTCCCAACCGTAGAAGTGCATGGAAGTGAGTTTGCCGAAATTGGCGTTTTCCATGAAGATGTTGAGAGATTGACTTTGACAGATATAGGCACCGCGGTCAGCAGCTTGTTCGATGATGGCCTTTTGTGAGATTTCCCAAGCTGTTTTGTAGAGATCTTTTAAGCGCTGTGGAATATCTTGGATGTTTTGAATAGAACCGTTGGCAGCCATGATTTTTTGGCGCATGTCTTTGTTCCAAAGTCCTTCGCGAACGAGGTCTTTGAGTAAGTGCTTGTTGACGATAATGAATTCGCCAGACAATACGCGACGGGTGTAGATGTTAGAGGTGTAGGGTTCGAAACACTCGTTGTTGCCAAGGATTTGAGCAGTTGATGCTGTAGGCATTGGCGCGAGTAATAGGGAGTTGCGCACACCGTGTTTTTTTACTTCGTCTTTGAGAAGATCCCATTCCCAGCGGTTTGTAGGTGTTACTCCCCACATGTCAAATTGGAAAACGCCTTTGGATACAGGAGAACCTTTGATGGTTTGGTATGGACCGTCTACTTTAGCGAGGTCTTTGGATGCGGTCATGGATGCAAAGTAAATGGTTTCAAATACTTCGCGGTTGAGCGCGCGTGCTTCTTCAGATTCAAAAGGGAATCCAAGCATAATGAATGCATCGGCCAATCCTTGAACACCTAAACCAATTGGACGGTGGCGCATATTGGAGTTACGCGCTTCTTCTACAGGGTAGAAGTTGTTGTCGATGATACGGTTGAGGTTGAGCGTTGCTTGATACGTTACTTCGAAAAGTTTGTCGTGGTCAAAAGCACCTTCTTCGGTAACGAATTTAGGGAGCGCAAGTGAGGCAAGGTTACAAACTGCAACTTCATCTGGCGCTGTATATTCGATAATTTCGGTACACAAGTTAGAAGACTTGATGGTTCCGAGGTTTTGTTGGTTCGATTTTGAATTGGCAGCATCTTTATAAAGCATGTAAGGCGTGCCGGTTTCAATTTGAGATTCGAGGATTTTAAACCAAAGGTCTTGTGCTTTGATGGTTTTGCGACCTTTACCTTCTTGCTCGTATTTGGTGTAAAGTGCTTCGAATTCAGCAGAGTGTGTGTCAGAAAGTCCTGGACATTCGTGCGGACACATGAGGGTCCATTCGCCGTTTTCTTTAACGCGCTTCATGAAAAGGTCTGGAATCCAGAGTGCGTAGAAGAGGTCGCGTGCGCGTTGTTCTTCTTTACCGTGGTTTTTCTTGAGGTCTAGGAAATCGAAGACGTCGGCATGCCAAGGCTCGATGTAAATAGCAAAAGATCCTTTGCGCTTGCCACCACCTTGGTCAACGTAGCGGGCGGTGTCATTAAATACGCGTAGCATCGGGACAATTCCGTTGGAAGCTCCGTTTGTGCCTTTGATATAAGAACCAGTGGCGCGGATGTCGTGGATAGATAAACCAATGCCACCGGCAGATTGGGATATTTGTGCACAAGACTTGAGTGTGTCATAGATGCCACTAATGCTATCTTCTTTCATGGTAAGCAAGAAACAAGACGACATTTGTGGTTTTGGTGTGCCAGAATTGAATAGGGTCGGTGTGGCGTGTGTAAACCAACCTTCTGACATCAAATTATAGGTTTTAATGGCAGATTGGATATCGTCTTTGTGAATACCAATAGCGACACGCATTAACATTTGTTGTGGGCGCTCAACGATTTTGCCATATAAGCGCATGAGGTAAGAGCGCGTTAAAGTTTTGAAGCCAAAGTAGTCGTAGCGGAAGTCGCGGTCGTAGATAATGCTGGAGTCAAGCACTTCTTTGTTGTCCATGATGATTTGGTAAACGTCGTCTGCAAGGAGCGAAGCAGATTCGTTTGTTTTGTTATCAACATAGTGGTACATGTCGTGCATGACTTCAGAAAATGTTTTCTTGGTCTCTTTGTGGAGATTGGAAACGGCAATGCGAGATGCAAGAAGCGCGTAGTCTGGGTGGTCAATTGTTTTGGCTGCAGCAACTTCTGCAGCAAGGTTGTCTAGTTCAGTTGTACTCACGCCGTCAAAAAGTCCTTCAATGACTTTCATGGCAACAGCTTCTGGTGAAACAAGTGGATCTAAACCGTAGCACATCTTGACGATGCGCGCCGTGATTTTATCGAATTTGACGGACTCTTTTCTTCCGTCTCTTTTAACAACGTACATATGCTCCTTATATTAATAGTTTAGTTAGGTTTAAAAATCTTCATCAAGGCTAAAAGCTTGATTTTCTTTGCCGGCTAATACGCCTGCTTTTTGGTATTCACCTACGCGCTTTTCAAAGAAATTGGTTTTTCCTTGAATGGAAATCATGTCCATGAAGTCAAAAGGGTTGGTGGCGTTGTAGACGCGTTCGTTTCCGAGCTCAACAAGAAGGCGGTCTGCAACAAACTCGATGTACTGACCCATTAGGTCGCTGTTCATGCCGATGAGCTTAACAGGAAGAGCGTCAGTTACAAACTCTTTTTCGATTTCGACTGCATGAGTAATGATTTCTTGGACTTGCTCCTTAGGAAGTTGATTGACCAAGTGCTTGGTGTAAAGCAAACATGCGAAATCGCAGTGCAAGCCTTCATCTCTAGAAATAAGTTCGTTAGAGAAAGAAAGACCGGGCATTAAGCCTCGCTTTTTGAGCCAAAAGATAGAGCAAAACGAACCTGAGAAAAAGATGCCTTCAACAGCGGCAAAAGCCACGAGGCGTTCGGCATAAGAACCTTTGTCGATCCAGCGCAAAGCCCAATCCGCTTTTTTACGGACGCAGTCGACAGTATCGATGGCGTTGAAAAGGTGATTTTTGTCTTGGGTGTCTTTAATGTAGGTGTCGATGAGCAGTGAGTAGGTTTCAGAATGGATGTTTTCCATTGTAACCTGAAAACCGTAGAAAAATTTAGCTTCGGTGTATTGTACTTCATTGAGGAAGTGCTCAGCTAAGTTTTCGTTCACGATGCCGTCTGAAGCAGCAAAAAACGCTAAAACGTGTTTGATAAAGTGACGTTCGTCGTCGGTGAGTTTGTTTTCCCAGTCGATGAGGTCGGGGGATAGATCGATTTCTTCTGCTGTCCAGAAGCTGGCCTCTGCTTTTTTGTAGAAGCTCCAGATGTCGTCGTGTTGAATCGGGAACAGTACGAAACGGCTTTTATTTTCTTCAAGAATCGGTTCGTGTAGTGTTTTTGTCATAGCTTCAGGGTTGCAGATTTCCAAATAAATCAGGGTTACAAAATTTGTTAAAATTCGGGCTCGAATCAATTAAAGAAATTAACATTTAATCGCGGTTTTCAACACTAAAAAGCGCAAACCTTTCATGGACAAACCCTTCAGCGGATTTCAACAGGACCAAGAAAGATATTCACATGCTTTTGCGTGGTGTTTTGATAATTTTTCTGAAGAAAATTGTAGTGGCGAACCGATTAATTTCGTATGAAAGGAAACCTCAATAAAGTTAACAAATGAGCGTTAAAAATTTGCGGGTTAATTTCTACACTTTTAAACAACCAAATGTTAAATCAAAAAGCAGATGTCCACATACATTCAGAAGTTAGGTTTAGTTCTTAAAAATTACACAGATGGGCTTGGACATTTAGTTTTCACAAACGTCTGTTTGCATTGCAATAAAGAATTGGTAGCGCAAGAACGCTACTTGTGTTGGGTTTGTTGGGATGGCCTAGAGCGCACCTATTTTGAACTGCAAACCGAGGCTACCATTTTAGACAAACTTTTTTGGAATCGGGTAGAGATCAAGCATACTTGTGCGCTATATGTATACGGAAAAGGCAAAATAAGTCAGTCTTTGATCCGCGCCTTGAAATACGACTTCAAAGCACCGTTAGGAATTTTTTTAGGGGAACACATGGCACAACAACTTCTGCAACATCCAATTAGTAAAGTTGATGCTTTACTTCCGGTGCCAATTCACCCGAAAAAGAAATTTGCCAGAGGATATAACCAGAGTGAATTACTAGCGCGCGGTCTTTCTAAGGAGTGGGGTATTCCGCTCATGAAAAGCTTGGTACGCAAACGCAAACACACGAGTAGTCAGACCACAAATGACCGTTTTGGTCGCTGGGACAACGTGCAAAATATGTTTGATGCCGCTTTAAAAAACACAAATTATGGACATATTTTGATTGTTGATGACGTCATTACTACAGGCGCAACTTTGGAGTCTTTGGCTCGGGCAATCAAGGCCACCGACCCAAAAGTTCAAATTAGTTTGCTTAGTTTCGCTTTCACGAAATAAAACATGGCACAAAAAGCATTAATTATTGGCGCGGGTTTAGCAGGAACCTGCTTGGCGCATCAGTTGCTCGCTAAGGGTATCTCCGTGAAAATATTGGATCAAGGCTACAATCATTCGAGTGCAATTGCTGCAGGAATGGTAAACCCTATGGTTTTTCGCCGCATGAATAAATCCTGGCGCTTAGATGAATTTCTTCCGGAGGCACAACAATTTTATCTAGAAATCGAAAAAAAACTAAACGCCAAGTTCTATCATCCAATAGTAATCAGGCGGTTTTTTTCCTCAGAACAAGAGCGCTTACTTTGGGAAGAGCGCTCAAATGAAATGGCTTATGAGCCGTATTTAGAAAAAATCAGCTCAGCAGACGAGCATAACCAAACTGCAAACAACACCTTTGGAAGCGGGAGGGTTAAAAACGCGTTTTGGATAGACGCCGCAGGTTGGGTGCAACAGCATACAGCTTATTTTAAAGCAAATGGTGTTTTGTTGGAAGCTCAATTTGATAGCCAAGCATGGACCCCCTCCGAATGTAAATACCAAAGTGAAAGCTACGACTTTGTGATTTTTTGCATGGGCTATTTACAGAAAGAAGAGGAAACGTTTGCTTATTTGCCTTTGCAACAGACAAAAGGTCAGACTTTATTGATCGAAAGCGAACTTTTACCCGAAGAGGAGTCCTTGAATAGAAAATGCTTTGTGTTGCCTTATGGTCAAAAACACTTTAGAATAGGGGCAACCTACGAATTTAACAACCCTACCTTAACTGTTACTGAGGAAGGAAAAACGTTTTTATTGGAGACGCTTGAAGCACTGGGCACTTATCATCCGAAGGTGATAGATCAAGTTGCAGGAGTTAGGCCTACCGTACTAGACCGCAGACCTTTAATGGGGATGCATCCAAACTTCCCTGGCGTTTTTATTTTCAATGGTTTGGGAACAAAAGGCTATATGATGGCCCCTACTTTGGCCCGTGAATTGGCTGAGCACATCACCACAAACAAACCTTTGAATCCCGAAATAAATATCAGTAGATTTACGGACAAGCACCTGTAATTAGCAGCTTGTTATGTGGCGTAGATTCTGTATTTTTGCAACCTATGAAGCACATCCGCAATTTTTGTATTATTGCCCACATTGACCACGGCAAAAGCACGCTAGCAGATCGCTTGCTCCAAACCACAGGCACCATCTCCGATCGCGAGATGCAAGCCCAGGCCCTCGACGACATGGACCTCGAGCGCGAGCGTGGCATCACGATCAAGTCGCATGCCATTCAAATGAGCTACAAGCACGAAGGTCAAGACTACATTCTCAACCTCATCGACACCCCAGGGCATGTCGACTTTTCATATGAAGTTTCGCGTTCTATTGCTGCTTGCGAAGGCGCTTTGCTAATTGTAGATGCTTCTCAAGGAATTGAAGCACAAACCATTTCCAATCTTTACTTGGCCCTCGAGCACGACCTCGAAATTATTCCCATCCTCAACAAGATGGACTTACCAGGTGCCATGCCCGAAGAAGTTTCGGACCAAATTATGGAACTCATCGGCTGTGACCTCGAAGACATCATCCAGGCCTCCGGTAAAACAGGCTTAGGCGTTGACAAAATCTTAGAAGCTGTTGTAAACCGCATCCCAGCGCCAAAGGGCGATGAGTCTGCTCCTCTACAAGCCATGATTTTCGATTCTGTTTTCAATCCTTTTCGCGGCATTATTGCTTATTATCGCGTAAAGAATGGCGTGTTAAAGAAAGGACAAAAAGTTCGCTTTTTAAACACAGGCCGCGATTACAACGCAGACGAAATAGGAATCCTAAAAATGGATCTTTCTCCCAAATCTGAGGTGCGTGCAGGCGATGTCGGTTATATTATTTCAGGCATCAAAGCAGCCAACGAAGTCAAAGTTGGAGACACCATCACTGGCTCTGACAACCCTTGCGAAACCGCCATCAAAGGTTTTGAAGACGTCAAACCAATGGTATTTGCCGGCATTTATCCGGTTGACACCGAAGACTACGAAGAACTCCGTTATTCCATGGAGAAACTTCAACTCAACGACTCCTCTTTGGTTTTTGAACCCGAATCTTCAGCAGCGCTTGGCTTTGGTTTCCGTTGTGGTTTCCTTGGCATGCTCCATATGGAGATCATTCAAGAACGCTTAGAGCGCGAATTCAACATGACCGTCATTACTACGGTACCAAACGTTTCGTACAAGTCTTATATGAAAAAAGACCCAGACGAAGTCATGATTGTCAATAACCCTTCCGAGCTACCAGACCCATCCGGCATGGACCGCATCGAGGAACCATATATCAAAGCACAAGTCATTACCAAAACCGAATACGTCGGTTCCATCATGACGCTTTGTATCGAAAAGCGAGGCGAGCTTCAAAATCAAGTTTACCTCACACAAGACCGTGTCGAGATTACCTTTGAAATGCCCCTTGCCGAAATCGTATTCGACTTTTACGACCGTTTAAAGTCGGTCTCAAGAGGGTATGCATCTTTTGACTACCACCCAATTGGTTATAAAGAATCTGATCTTGTCAAGATGGACCTTTTATTGAACGGGGAGCAAGTAGATGCACTTTCTGCATTGGTACACCGCAGCAACGCGTTCGACCTCGGTAAAAGAATCTGCATCAAACTGCGCGAGCTCATCCCGCGCCAGCAATTTGAAATTCCTATTCAGGCTGCTATTGGCGCTAAAGTCATTGCGCGTGAAACCATTAAGGCGCTTCGCAAAGACGTTACTGCAAAGTGTTATGGCGGCGATATCTCCCGTAAACGCAAATTACTAGAAAAACAAAAAGCAGGTAAAAAACGCATGCGTCAAGTTGGCCGCGTAGAAGTGCCACAAGAAGCGTTTTTGGCTGTCCTCAAACTCAACGACTAAACCCCTAAACTCAACAATATGCAAGCTCTGATTTCTGCACACTCCGGATTGCGTTGGATCGCACTTCTTTTATTGCTTTTGGCTATTTTCAATGCTTTTACCGCTAAAAGCTATGAAAAGAAACACCGTTTAGTGAACCTCTTCACTTTGATTACCTTTCACACACAATTGTTACTTGGTTTGGTCTTGTATTTTACATCAAAAAAAGTACAGTTTGTAGATGGCTGGATGAAAGAACCACTCTATCGCTTTTTCGGCATGGAACACCTTGCAGGAATGCTTTTAGCAATTGTTGCCATTACAATAGGGCACAGCAAATCAAAAAAAGGAGCAGAGGCTGCCGCTAAATTCAAGGCAATCAAACTTTGGTACGTCATTGCACTTATATTGGTCTTGGCTTTCATTCCTTGGCCGTTCCGCGCAGAATTAGGAGCAGGATGGTTCTAAAAAGCAGCATACTTTTAAGTGGCTTCTGTTTGTTGTTATTTGCTTGTCAGGAAACACCAAAACAACAAGATGATTTTTCTTCACAAACACCAGCAGAGCAGGGAGCAAGCTTGTATAGCATGCATTGTGCGCAGTGCCACGGAGAAGACGGCAAGTTAGGAGCAAGTGGGGCCAAAGACCTCAGCGCCTCCAAACTTTCAGATCAACAGGTCATTCACCTCATTAAAAAAGGAAAGGGCGCCATGCCTTCAATGAAAGCACTATTGGAAACCGATCAAAATATCAATCTTGTGCTTAGTCACATCAAAGGCCTCCGTCGTTAATGCAAGGACACGTAACCGTAGATGCCGTTGAAGAACGCTGCGTTCTCGTAGGTGTAATTACTTCTGAAACATCAGAAGAGGTTGCTCAAGAACACCTCGACGAACTCGAATTCCTGGCTGAAACAGCTGGTGCCATCACTGTAGAAAAGTTCTTTCAAAAATTGCCTTATCCGAATCCGCGCACTTACGTCGGAAGCGGCAAGCTTGAAGAGATCAAGCAATACATGAAGGCTCTCGACATCGAACTGATTATTTTCGATGATGAACTCAGCCCTTCTCAATTGCGCAACATCGAGCGCGAGCTCGAATGCAAAGTTCTGGACCGCACCATTCTCATCCTAGATATTTTTGCGAGTCGGGCACGTACATTCCATGCGAAAACACAAGTAGAACTCGCGCAATTGCAATACATGCTTCCGCGCCTCACCCGCATGTGGACCCACCTTGAGCGTCAAAAAGGCGGTATTGGTTTGCGTGGCCCGGGTGAATCCCAGATTGAAACCGATCGCCGGATCATTCAGCAACGCATTGCGCTCATGAAAGAGCGCTTGCGCGAAATAGACAAGCAAATGACAGTTCAACGCAGCAACCGCGGCCAATTGGTTCGGGTTGCGTTGGTGGGCTATACCAACGTCGGGAAGAGCACCATCATGAACATGCTTTCAAAATCAGATGTCTTTGCCGAAAACAAACTTTTTGCAACGCTCGACACTACCGTCCGAAAAGTGGTCATCGACAACATGCCCTTATTATTAACCGACACAGTAGGGTTTATCCGTAAACTTCCTCAGCAACTCATGGAGTCTTTTAAGTCAACCTTAGATGAGGTTCGGGAGGCAGATTTACTTGTGCACGTCTTGGATATCGCTCATCCTAATTTTGAAGAGCAATTTGAGGTAGTGAACGAAACACTTAATGAAATTGACAACAAAGAGAAGCCAACTATTATTGTCTTCAATAAAATAGATGCATATCAACCACCTTTGGCTGAGCTCAATGAACCCGAAGAAGACATTCGCACGCTAGAATCCTTGAAGAAATCATGGATGTCCAAAATGGGCAAAACTAAATGTGTTTTTATTTCTGCTACAGACAAAGAAAATGTAGAGGAACTCAAAGAAGTTCTTTACGAAGAAGTAAAAGCTATTTTTAAAGTAAGATATCCTTACAATAACTTCTTGTATTAGCTATTTATTGAGCTTGCGTTTGTAAAAAATAGCTGCTTAACCAACAACTAATTCTAGGTCTATTTGTCGTTTTTTGGTGCTCACTTGATCGATGCGTACTTTGACGCGGTCACCAAATTGGTAGGTGCGCTTGGTTTTGGAACCCACTAACTGAAACTTTTCTTGGTCAAAATAGAAGCGGTCACCAGGAATGGCCATCATGGGAACCATTCCTTCGCAATAGTTTTCATCCATCCTGACAAACATGCCGTGTTCGGCAATTCCTGAAATCGTACCTTCAAAAACTTCACCTACAAATTCCATGGCGTAAAGTGATTGGAAGAATTTGGTAGACTCTCTCTCGGCTTCTGCCGCTTTGCGTTCGTTTTTAGAAATGCGCTGACAAATAGCACCGAGTTCTCCACCATATTTATGTTTTTTGGCGGTAAGTTCTTCTTGCAAAATGCGGTGCACTACTAAATCGGCATAACGTCTGATAGGAGACGTAAAGTGCGAATAATGTTTGAATGCGAGACCGTAGTGCCCGATATTGACGGTGTCGTAGCTTGCTTTGGCCATTGAGCGAATGGCCATTGATTGCACCAATGAAAACTCGTTTTCTGAACGAATCTCTTCGAATAGTTCGTTGAGGTTTTTGGCGATATTGAGAGGGTCGTTGATGTCTACTTTGTGTCCAAATTTTTCGATAAACACCGCAAAAAGCTCCATTTTGGAAGGGTCTGGTGTGTCGTGGACACGATAAATCATAGGAAAGTTCGCTTTCTCTTTCTTTTTGGGAGAGAGAAATTCGGCTACCTTTCTATTGGCCAACAACATGAATTCTTCAATGAGTTTGTGCGCGTCTTTGGAAGTTTTGATCACGACACCATCTGGGTTACCTTCTTCGTCGAGTTTAAAGCGCATTTCTTCCGATTCAATACTGAGCGCACCGTGCTTAAGGCGTTGCTTGCGGTATATTTTAGCAAGCGCATCTATTTTTCTAAGAATTGCTTCGTGATCACCGGGCTTGCCCTCTAAAATTTCTTGCGCTTCTTCATAGGTGTAGCGGCGATCGGAGTGAATGACGGTTTTGCCGTACCATTCTTTATAGATTTTGCCGGTGTCGTCTAGTTCAAATACTGCTGAAAAAGCAAATTTGTCTTCGTGTGGGCGCAGCGAGCAGGCCAAATTACTGAGCTGTTCAGGAAGCATGGGCACCACGCGATCTACTAAATAGACAGAATTGGAACGCAGCAGTGCTTCTTGATCCATGGCTGAGCCAGGCCGCACGTAATGACTGACGTCTGCGATGTGCACTCCGACTTCAAAATGACCGTTTTCTAAATCTTGAAAAGAAATGGCGTCGTCGAAGTCTTTAGCGTCGAAGGGGTCAATAGTAAAGGTAAGAATGGGGCGGAAGTCGCGTCTTTGTGCTACTTCTTTAGGGTCGAGATCGATGCCGATAAGTTCGGCTTCGGCCATAACGGCTTCAGGGAAAACAGGATTGATGCCTTGATTATAAAGAATAGACAGCATCTCGGTTTCGTTGCTGCCCGACTTGCCGAGCCTTACAAGTACTTCGCCGTAGGGTCTTTCTGCACTTTTGGGCCAAATGGTAATTTTGACCAATGCTTTTTCGCCGTGTTGGGCACCGTTGAGTTTGTCGAGCGGAATCTTGATTTCAACGCCAGAACGCGCGTTGTCTGGAACCATGAGCGCATCGTTGTTGCGTATTTGAATGGTACCGACAAATTGAATGCGGTCGCGCTCAGTGACTTCTGTGACTGCGCCTTCGTCGCGGCTAGAACCTTGTTTGAAGATGCGCACCTTGACGGTGTCGCCATGGAGTGCCTGTCCCACGTTAGAAGGCCCGATGTAGATGTCTTTTGGGTGACCTTGTACCGTTACAAAACCAGCACCACGTTGGGTGATTGATATAGTTCCCTCTAAAAGCGAATCGGAACCAGCAAGCTTATAGGTGTGGTGGTTGATGCGCAGGATCGCTTTTTTGTTGGCGAGTACACTTAGTGAGTCAAAAACAACTTGCCGCGAACGACCATCGCGAGCGTCGAGTAAAGTTGAAATTTGTTTGTGGGTGAGCTCAACGCCAGGATTTTGTTCAAAAATGCGCATCACCATTGTGGTAATGCCTGCTTTTTTCCTGGGTGCTTGAGCTGCTGGTGCTTTAGGTTTACGTTTTGACATTAGTGTCTGACAACCAATTTGCGCGTGATACTTTTTGAGCCAGGCGCTTCAAAAACCAGAAAGTAAATACCGCTATTGAGATCGCTTACGTTGATTTTACGGTTAGAAGTGAGTACTTCGCGTGCAATAACGTTTCCGAGTGCATCTACCATTTTTAACTGTAGTTGATCAACGCCAGTAAATTGAATATTGACGTATTCTGTGCTTGGATTTGGCGCTACAGAAATGCTGATTTCTTCTTTGACTGCTGGCTTCACTGCAGCGAGGTAGTCCACGACGAGGTCAACGGAGTCTAACATCGTTAAGCCATTTGTGGTGATGTAATAACGGTAATGAGCTTGACCGAAAGTATTGTCTTCAGGGTTTACTGATACTTTCATTTTACCGTATTCGCCGTCGTTGATAGTAAAAAGTACGGCTTGGGTACCTGGTGTAGTCCAAGGATTGGCATTCATTTGACCAGAAGAGTAGCAAGTGCCACCAAATGGATCTGTGGAGTGACCCCAACATAAAGCGTCGGTCCAGCCTGTGGGCACGCTAAGTTGTTTACGGGTAATGCGCCATTGCGAAGAAGCACCCGTGTTGTTGACAACATCAAAAGGGATGTCGAAGGAGTCTCCGGATGGGGCTAAAACGGTATGTGTTTGGCCGGATATGTCGGTAGTTTGACCATCTAGATGTATGACGATGTTGTTTTGCGCAAAGCTTGCAAAACCGATAGTGCAGAGAAGAGATAGAAATAAGGCTTTCATAGAAAGTGTGTATTTGTTCAAAAATAAGCTTTTCACCGCACTTATCAAAATTTAAGCCATTTTTTGCATAGCTGCTTTTTTCTTACTTTTGAATTCGGCAAGGTTTTTGTCTTGCCGACGAAAATTCAAATCATGAAAAAATTATTTCTACTCGTATTAGTCGGTTCTTTTTCACTTGCGGTTTCTGCGCAAGAAGCTACCGTTGAAACATCTCTTAGTCAGAAAAAAGTACCAGCGGTCAAGTTGGTCGATATGTCCGGAAAGGCGGTCAACACGTCTGAATTGACAACGAACGGCCCCGTAATTATTAGCTTTTGGGCTACTTGGTGTGCGCCGTGTAAAAAAGAACTAAATACCATTCATGAGGTCTATGAAGATTGGGTTGCAGAAACGGGTGTTACTTTAGTTGCCATCGCCATTGATGACGAAAAAACGAAAAGTCAAGTTCCTGTTTACGTGAACGGTAAGGCATGGGACTACACAGTTCTCATGGATCCAAACTGGGATTTCAAGCGCGCAATGGGCGTCAATAACGTGCCGCATACCTTTTTAGTAGATAAAAATGGTTTCATTGTTTACTCCCACAACAATTACGCCCCGGGCGACGAAGAAAAACTTTACCAAGAATTGCTCAAATTGAGCGAAAAATAATCCATGAAAAATTTGCGCACGCTCTTCGGTTTACTGTTGTTCAGTCAGGTTGCTTCTGCACAAGGCAATATCACCGGCAATATGGAAACCGTATTCCAATACCTTAACGAGGACAGCATCATTAATGCCAAGCAGCCCGTTCAAAAAGGCCTGATGAATTCATATATGAATGTCTTTTACACCCAAGGTAATTTCAAGGCGGGTATGCGTTTTGAGTCCTATTTGCCGCGTATTCAAGGTTATCCAAACCGTTTCGATGGTACGGGAATCGGCATGCGTTATGTGGGTTACCAAAATGATTTCGTAGATGTTACGCTTGGAACTTTTTACGAACAGTTTGGAACAGGTTTGGCGCTCAGAACCTACGAAGACCGCAATTTGGGTTACGATAATTTACTCGATGGCATGCGCATCGTTTTGCGCCCAGGAAAGGGTGTTGTTGTCAAAGGTGTATACGGCACACAGCGCTTGTCTTTTCAACAAGGTCAAATTGTGCACGGTGCAGGATTGGTTCGTGGAACAGATGCAGAATGGCACCTCAACGAAGGCTTGAGCTTTCTTAAAGATAAAAAACTAGATGTCGTGCTTGGTGCTTCCTTTGTGAGTAAATTTCAAGAAGACGACAATCCCGATTGGGTTTTGCCACAAAATGTTGGTGCTTATGGAGGAAGAGTGAAACTGACTTACGGTAATTTTTATGCCGATGGCGAGTTCATTCAAAAAGAACAAGATCCTTCTTCAGACAACCAATATATCTACAATTATGGCCATGCTGCCATCTTTAATTTGCGTTATACTAAAAAAGGGCTAGGCATTCTCTTATCCGGAAAATCTGTAGACAACATGAGCTTCCGTTCTGACCGCACTAAAGATTTACAAGATTTATTGGTCAATTTTTTACCTTCTCTGAATAAAACGCATACCTACAACCTTGTTGCTACACTTTACCCGTATGCTACTCAACCAATGGGAGAGGTCGCGTATCAGGCAGATTTACTCTATACTTTCAAGAAAGGCTCACAGCTTGGGGGCAAATATGGCACAACAGTCGGCCTCAACTATTCTACAACGTTCCGTCCTGAGCAAACCATGAAAGACATCGACCTCAATGATTCATCAAGGGTTGTTTATCATACGCGTCCTTTTGCAATGAGCGATAGCTTGTACTGGCAAGATATCAATTTCAATATCACCAAAAAAATCAACAAGCAGTGGAGCGGTATTTTAAGTTTCTACGACATTAAAATCAACAACGATGTTGTGAAAGTCAGTGATGCGAAAGGCATTATTCATGCGCGTATTGCCGTCTTGGAAGGAACTTACAAAATCAATGCACACCATGCATTGCGCTGGGAGCTCCAAGGCATGTGGGTTCAAAGAAATGAAGAGGGTATTAATGATAAAGGTAATTGGGCCACAGCACTTGTGGAATATACCATTTCTCCGGGATGGTTTTTCTCTGCGATGAATCAGTACAATTATGGCAACGATGACCTTAGCAAAAGGGTGAATTATCCAATTGTGACTTGCGGTTACATTAAAGATGCAACACGCCTAACTGTTTCTTACGGACGCCAACGAGCTGGTTTGTTTTGCGTGGGCGGAGTTTGTAGACCAGTTCCAGCCAACAATGGCCTCATGATCAACTTAACGCATAGTTTTTAATATGAAAAAAGGAATTCTTTTTATAGCGTTTGCCATCGCCTTTGGTCTTTACTTATTGCCTTCATGCGACCGAGTCACTAATCCGTATCCGCCTCTTGTTAATCTAGAGCTTGATACAACACTTTACCCGGGCAACTGGTCAGATTATCTCGCTAATGAATGGCCCACATTTACAGCAAATACCAATACTGATAGAAATGTATTGATTGAAGATTTTACCGGCCATAAATGTATCTTCTGCCCAGCTGCTGCAGATCTTGCCCATCAATTGCAGCAAGCCAATCCTGGAAGGGTACATGTTGCATCTATTCATGCTGGCGTAGATGGCATTGGAGACTTTCAAAGTGTAGACGCTGAGTACACCCTCGATTTTACAAATCCTGACGGCTTGTATATTGGCTCCTGGTTTGGCACCAACGATGGCGGATTTGTTGGTAACCCTAGAGGCCCAGTTAGTCGCGTATCAAATGGCGGCAATATTTTTCAGAGTCCTGGTCAGTGGTCTTCCATGACGAGTACTTTGCTTTCTGATAACAACTTGAAGGTCAATTTACAAGCCGACCTCAATTATTATCCGAGCACAAAGGGCGCTTTTTTACATGTAGAAATCGATAAAATAGACCAAACGCTAACCAATGAGTTAGGTATTGTGGCCTATTTACTCGAAGATTCCTTGGTTGGCGATCAAAAAATGTCTGATAACTCGCACAATCACAATTATATCCACAGAGACATCCACCGAAAAAACCTCAACAACATGCCTTTTGGTCGCCAGTTAACGGCTGCAGACCTCAACAATGGAAAGTATTATGTCAATTATAGTTTTGTAGTGCCAAATCAACTCGATGGGAACTACAATGCCGAAAATATGCATGTTTTGATTTACGTCTATGACATGACCACACTTGAAGTTTACCAAGTGATCAAACAGAAGATTGAATAATGGCGCTACGTCAACAACTCATCCAAAAGCTGGAACAACGGCTTTCGCCTCAACAAATTCAGCTCATGAAATTGTTGCAGGTTCCAACTATGGAGCTCGATCAGCGCATCAAGCAAGAATTGGAAGAAAACCCGGCCTTAGAAGAAGGACAAGAGTTGGAAGAGGATGATTTTGACAACCAAGACGACTACGATTCCGATGATTCCGACGACGACAACGACTTTGACATTTCGGACTACCTAGACGACGACGTAGCCGATTACAAAACCCAAGCTAATAATCAGTCTAAGGACGACGAAGAGCGTGTCATTCCTTTATCGGGTGAGCAAACCTTTCAAGAACGACTTACCGAACAACTCCATTTGCTTTACCTCGATGAAAAGCAATTTGTAATTGCAGACCTCATTATTGGCAACCTAGATGAGTCAGGCTACCTCAATCGTGCCATTGACGCAATTGTAGACGACCTCGCTTTTTCTATGAACATAGAAGCTACAGAAAAAGAAGTAGGCACAGTGCTTGAATTGGTTCAAGAATTGGAACCTGCAGGTGTAGGTGCCCGAAATTTACAAGAGTGTTTGTTATTGCAATTGCGCCGCAAACAAGACGGAGATATTGTGCGTTTTACGGCCCTCAAAATTGTAGAAAACTTCTTTGAAGAATTCACCAAGAAGCATTACGAACGCATTGCCAAAAAATTAGAAATCGAGGAGCAAGACCTCAAGGAAGCAATTGATGAAATTCTACGCTGCAATCCGAAGCCCGGTGGGTCTATGCGCGAGGCTGCTAAAAATCACCAGCAAATCATTCCAGATTTTACCTTATTTGAACACGAAGGCCGTATAGAACTGAGTTTGAACAGCAGAAATGCTCCAGATTTAAAAGTCAATCGCGATTACGAGAACATGTTGCGTAGCTATGCCGAGGGCGCTAAAAATTCGAAATCGGATAAAGAAGCCTTTCAATTTGTGAAGCAAAAATTAGATGGTGCCAAGTGGTTCATCGATGCCATCAAACAACGTCAACAAACCTTATTGCTCACCATGGGCGCCATCCTCGAATATCAGGAAGCTTATTTTTTGTCAGGGGATGAAACCAAGCTAAGGCCAATGATTTTAAAAGATATTGCCGATATGGCGGAGCTCGATATTTCTACCGTTTCAAGGGTAGCAAATTCAAAGTACGTCCAGACCAATTATGGTATTTTTTCTCTGAAGTATTTTTTCTCGGAGTCTTTATCTACGGATAGTGGAGAAGAGGTTTCTACTCGTGAAGTAAAGAAAATCTTGTCTGATGCCATAGCCGCCGAAGACAAACACAGCCCGCTCACCGATGAGAAATTAATGGACTTACTGAAGGAAAAAGGCTATAATATTGCTAGGCGAACAGTGGCTAAATATCGAGAACAACTTAATATTCCAGTAGCAAGAATGCGCAAAGAACTATGAAATTTCTATCTCATTTTTTTTCATGGGTATTCCTACCCCTCCTGATGCCTAGTTACGGCATCCTCATCAGTCTATTTGTACCGGCCTACAGTACAGATCTCGAAATGACTAGTTTATACTTTGCGCCAGTAGAGAGTAAGTGGGCGCTGTTTACCATTTTCTTTTTATTTAGTGTCGTTGCCCCGGGCGTTTCGTTTGTGCTCTTGCACCGCTTTAAAGTCATTAGCACCATTGATATCGAGCGTCAGGGAGAGCGCAGTTTGCCGCTAGTAATTATGCTTGTTTATTCTTTGGTTTTGTTCTTTCTCCTCATTTACAAAGCCGGAGAGGGCACCTTACCTCGATACTTCTACGCACTTCCATTGTCTGGTGTAGCCGTTACGAGTATTTTTTTATTGATCAACCGCTGGATCAAAATTTCATTGCATGGCGCCGGCGCCGGTATCTTATTAGGTTTTTTAATTGTTTTTACCCGAGCGCAAGATCATTTTAGCTTGGTTTGGGTACTCAGTGCTTTACTTGCTGCGGGCCTCACCATGGCAGCGCGTTTATATCTAAGAAAACATACGCCACTAGAGGTTTATACTGGCTTCACGCTTGCTTTATTGCTCACAGCAGGAATTCACCAATATCTATCATAAATTATGATGAAAAAGTTCATATTACTTTCGTTTGTAGGGGTGCTCACCTTTGCCTGTGTCGATTTCAATCGGGAGCAATTATTGCAAAAAGTGGCTAAAATGGACCAACATTTATTGGATTTAGAGGGAAAGCTAAAGGATGAACGCATGACTGACGTTGCGACAATCAAACTCAACACCATGCAAACTGAATTGCGCATCAAGCAAAATCTTCATTTAGATACCATCGATATGGCTTTAGCGAAGCAGTTAGATGCCTATAAAGTCATGCGCCGAAGCATCAAGCCAATGCTGCAACAATATTTGAAAGTTAGGGAAGGCATTAAAGAAGAAAAACGTGTTTTGAAACAATTGCGCAAAGACATCAAAGAAGGAAGAGGCGAGCGCAACCGTTATGCAGAATATATTCGTTTTGAACGTCAAAAAGTAAGGCAATTAAGCACCTTGACGACAGAATATTTGCGCACAAAAGAGCAGTTTTTTAAAGATTACGCACGCTTGTATCCACCAATTGAAGCTTTTTCTCGAACCTTACTTCAAAAGAATCAAAATAGATAATGAGCGCAAGAATCGTCTTCTTCTTTTGGTTATTAACAAGCGCGTGGGGTTTGCAAGCCCAAACTGCGACCGATTTACAACTTGCGCAATATTATTACAACAATGCTGAGTTAGACAAAGCACTTGGGTACTACGAGAAAATTTACCTTCAAGACCAAAGCAAGGCGATTTTTTTGCCATATCTCACTTGTTTACTCGAACAAAAAGACTTTAAGACCGCTGAAAAAATCTTGCGCAAGCAAATGACCTTGAATAAGCAAGATTATGAGGTGAGGTTGCTAGCCGGCGAATTTTATGAAGACCAAGCAGAAGAGCCCAAAGCAAAGAAGATATATGAAGAGTTGTTGTCTGAGCTCTCGCCAAATCCTGGCCAAACAATTGCTGTTTATCAAGCTTTTGCAGCAAAAGGAAAGTTTGATTACGCCAAGCGCACGCTGGATGCAGGTCAAAAATTAAGTCCAAGTTATCCCTTTAATTTTCAATACGCCGATTATTATGCACTGGTGGGTGACAAGCGTTCTATGCTCATTGCTTACTTAGATTATCTCGTGCAACAACCGGGTATTTTAGAATCTATACAACAAGCAATTGGCTCTAGAATGGATTTAAGCCAAGGTGCAGGACCAGATTTCTTATTGGCGAAGGAAGTCCTTTTACAAAGGGCCCAACAGCCAAGCGCACCAATTGTTGTGAACCAAATGCTCATTTGGTTATTTGTTCAGAACCGTGATTTTAGCGGAGCCGCCGCACAGGTAATTGCCTTAGATAAAAGAATGAAAAGCGATGGCCGCGAAGTGCTTGAGCTAGGACTTATCTGCGTAGAGAATAATGCTTTTGACCAAGCCTATCGTTGTTTTCAGCACGTCATTGACCTCGGCCCGGAATTACCTAATTTTTATGAGGCACAGTTGTCTTTATTGAACACAAGGTTTGTTCAAGTGACACAACTCCGAAATTTCAACGCGCAAGAAATTCAGCAGTGTATTACTGATTTTGAACTCGCCTTAAGCAGATTAGGCAGGGGAAGAGCAACTTTCCAAGTATCATTACAACTCGCAGAGATCAGGGCGTTTTATGCGCAGCAAATAGACACTTCCATTACAGAATTGCAAGAATTAATGAAATTGCCTGGCCTCACCGACATGCAAAGGGCACAGGCAAAAATGTTACTTGCAGATGTACAGGTGTTGGGAGGCGACATCTGGGAGGCGTCTTTAATTTACATGCAAATCGACAACGATTTTAAATTTGAAAGCATTGGTGCTGAAGCTAAATTTAAGAATGCCAAAATATTTTATTACGACGGTTCATTCGAATTTGCGCAGTCTCAGCTAGATGTACTCAAAGAAGGTACCTCGCGCTTTATTTCAAATGATGCCATTCAGTTATCGGTATTTATTACGGATAATTACGGTTTGGACAGCAATTACCAAGTGATGCTCTGGTTTGCAACTGCCGACCGCATGATAGCCCAACACAAATACGACTCCGCATTTGTACTTTTCGACAGTATTCAAACAGCCTTTCCGTATCACGCTTTAGCAGATGAAATCTTGTATCGTAAAGGCCAAGCAATGGAGCAACGCGGCGAATGGCAAAAGGCTTTAGGTTATTATGAGGACCTTCTTAAATTGCATAGTAAGGATATTTTAGCTGACGACGCGCTGTTTCGAATGGCGGAAATCAATGAATTAAATATACTCGACAAAACAGCTGCTGAGGCATTGTATAAGCGTTTGCTCATGGAATACAAAGCCAGTTTGTTTGGTGCAGAAGCAAGAAAGCGCATCCGCCTCTTGCGAGGAGATGCGCTTTCTGAAAGCGAAGATATCTAAAGATTAAAGATTTGGCATTTCTCTTGTGAACGAAGGAATGCCCGTTACGTCCATACCTGTAATAAGTAAATGGATGTCGTGGGTACCTTCGTAAGTAACTACTGATTCTAGATTTGCCATATGGCGCATCATTGAGTATTCACTTGTGATGCCCATTCCGCCGTGAATTTGACGCGCCTCGCGGGCAATGTTGAGTGCAATTTCGACATTGTTGCGTTTCGCCATAGAAATTTGAGCTGAGGTAGCTTTTCCTTCGTTGCGCAATTGACCAAGTCGGAAGGTGAGTAATTGTGCTTTGGTAATTTCGGTAATCATTTCAGCTAATTTTTTCTGAATTAACTGAAATGCGCCGATTGGCACATTGAATTGGGTGCGTTCTTTTGAATAACGCAAAGCTTGGTCGTAACAGTCCATGGCGGCACCAAGCGCGCCCCATGCGATGCCGAAGCGTGCGGAGTCAAGGCAGCTAAGTGGCGCGCCAAGACCTGAGCGGCCCGGTAGGATATTTTCTTTAGGAACTTTGACGTTGTCGAAGATGAGTTCGCCGGTTGCAGAAGCACGCAACGAAAGCTTACCGTGCATTTCTGGTGTAGAGAAGCCTTCCATGCCGCGTTCTACAATGATTCCGTGAATTCGACCTGTTTCGTCTTTGGCCCAAACAACAGCGATGTCTGCAAAAGGAGCATTGGAAATCCACATTTTGGCACCGTTTAGGATGACGTGATCACCGGCATCTTTGAAATTGGTAATCATGCCGCCAGGGTTTGAACCGTAATCTGGCTCTGTAAGCCCAAAACAGCCCATCATTTCGCCAGAAGCGAGTTTGGCGAGGTATTTTTGTTTGTGCGCCTCCGAGCCGTATTTCCAAATTGGGTACATGACCAAAGAAGATTGTACGGATGCAGTTGAACGCAAACCTGAATCACAGCGCTCGAGTTCTTGCATAATGAGACCATAGGAAATTTGGTCTAGGCCAGGCCCGCCGTATTCTTCTGGAATGTATGGGCCGAAAGCACCAATTTCGCCAAGACCAGCTAAGATGTGCATTGGGAAGGTTGCTTTCTCGTAATGCTCATCTATGATAGGTGAGACTTCTTTCTTTACCCATGCTCTTGCGGCGTCGCGAACAAGCTTGTGCTCTTCTGAGAGCAGGTCGTCCATGTTGAAGTAATCTGGGTGTTGATATAAATCGGTTTTCATGATGGTTGATTTGTGGCACAAAAGTACGTAATAATCTGTGCAGCTGTAGCATGCAAATTTGAATTATTTTTG
>CANHBA010000005.1 GCA_947458985.1 Flavobacteriales bacterium | reverse complement strand
GGCTTTTGTGCCGTTGTTTGGCTATTTATCTGCATTTATTTCAACATTCGTGTTTTATGCATTGGTGAGTATGGAATTGCTAGCCGAAGAAATTGAAGACCCATTTGGTTCGGACCAAAACGATTTACCAACAGATCAGTTGTGCTTGACCATTCAAAACAACTGCCAACAAATATTTGGTGCATAAAAAAAGCGCCTTTTGGGCGCTTTCGGAATAAAGGGTTTTCTTTATTTGGTCTCTTCGTCAAAAATGCGTTTAGGACGCAATTGCTCAAACAAACCTAACGTTAGCCAATAAGGGAGGATAAATCCTAATAAAAAGAATAACATCCAAAAGGCCATTCCGCCAATTAAAAGAAACATTACAATACCGAAAGTGCTCATCTTCTATTATTTTTGCAGTTGAATACAGACCAAAATTACACAAATTAATTCATAAACACCAAAAAATGGAATTTCGCATCGAAAAAGATACCATGGGCGAGGTAAAAGTACCTGCTCAACGCTACTGGGGAGCACAAACCGAACGTTCGCGCAACAACTTTAAAATTGGCCCAGAAGGCTCGATGCCTATTGAAGTGATCCACGCTTTTGCATATCTCAAAAAAGCTGCAGCACACGCCAATCACGAACTTGGTGTTTTGCCCCAAGAGAAAAGAGACCTCATCTCTAAAGTGTGTGACGAAATTTTAACGGGTCAACACAACTCTGAATTTCCTTTAGTGATTTGGCAAACCGGTTCAGGCACACAATCCAACATGAACTGCAATGAAGTGATAGCCAATCGTGGCCACGTAGTAAATGGAGGAGACTTATTAGACGAGCAAAAAGTACTCAACCCAAATGACGACGTCAACAAATCGCAGTCTTCCAACGACACCTACCCTACTGCTATGCATATTGCTGCCTACAAAATGGCCGTTGAGGTAACCCTTCCTGGTCTGAAGCACTTGCGCGATATTCTTCAACAAAAAGTGGTGGAATTCAAAGACATCGTCAAAACTGGCCGCACACACTTTATGGATGCAACCCCCCTTACTTTGGGTCAAGAATTCAGTGGTTATGTAGCGCAGCTCGATTATTCCATGCGCGCCATCAACAATGCTTTGGTTGTGGTTTCTGAATTAGCACTTGGCGGTACCGCTGTTGGAACAGGCTTAAACACGCCAAAAGGTTACGATGTACTTGTAGCTCAAAAAATTGCCGAATTTACAGGCCTTCCTTTTATTACTGCCGCCAACAAATTTGAAGCGCTTGCCGCACATGACGCTATGGTGGAGCTTTCTGGTGCACTCAAAAGAAGCGCTGTTTCACTCATGAAAATTGCCAACGATATCCGCATGTTGTCGTCGGGGCCGCGCTGTGGAATTGGCGAAATCATCATCCCAGACAACGAGCCTGGTTCTTCCATTATGCCAGGTAAGGTGAACCCAACCCAACCAGAGGCCCTTACAATGGTTTGCGCACAAGTAATGGGCAACGACGTCACGGTAAGTATTGCCGGATCTAACGGTCATTTTGAACTCAATGTGTTCAAGCCAGTTATTGCCGCAAATGTTTTGCAATCGGCCCGCCTCATTGGAGACGCTTGTGTTTCTTTTGCCGACAATTGCGCTGTAGGAATTCAAGCAAATTTACCAATGGTGAAGCAACACCTTGACAACTCCTTAATGCTTGTTACGGCGCTCAATACTAAAATCGGCTATTATAAAGCAGCGGAAATTGCTAAGTACGCACACAAAAACGGTACCACTTTAAAAGAGGCTGCTGTAGGCCTTGGCCACGTCAGTACAGAAGAATACGACCTCATTGTTGATCCATCCAAAATGATTGGTTCGTTAGACTAAATCACATGTGCTTCTTTGCATTTGACCTGTTTTAAACATAATAATGATTAATTTTGTACATAAAAAAATTACATGTCAAAAATTAAAGTAGCCCACCCGGTTGTAGAGCTCGACGGCGATGAAATGACCCGCATTATCTGGAAATTCATCAAAGACAAACTCATTTTACCATACCTTGATCTCGATATCAAATATTACGACCTCGGTATTGAAAAACGCGACGAAACCAACGATCAAATCACAATTGATGCGGCGGAGGCCATCAAAAAATATAAAGTAGGTATCAAGTGTGCCACCATTACCCCTGACGAAGCACGCGTTCAAGAATTCAACTTGAAATCCATGTGGAAGTCTCCGAATGGCACCATTCGCAACATCCTCGACGGAACTGTTTTTCGCGAGCCTATCGTGATGCAAAACGTTCCGCGTTTGGTAACAAACTGGACGGCTCCTATTATCGTTGGACGTCATGCTTTCGGTGATCAATACCGCGCAACTGATGCTGTTTTCAAAGGAAAAGGAAAACTCACCATGACTTTCACACCTGAAGACGGCAGTGAAACACAAACATTTGAGGTCTATAACTTCAAAGGTGACGGCGTTGGAATGGCGATGTACAACACAGACGAATCTATCGCAGGTTTTGCAAGAAGCTGTTTCAATATGGCCCTGACTAAAAAATGGCCTTTGTATCTTTCTACAAAAAACACCATCCTTAAAAAATACGACGGTCGTTTCAAAGATATCTTTGAAGAAATTTTCCAAGCTGAATTCAAAGCACAGTTCGACGCTGCAGGTATCGTTTACGAACACCGCCTCATAGACGACATGGTCGCTTCTGCCTTAAAGTGGAACGGTAATTTTGTGTGGGCTTGTAAGAACTACGACGGCGATGTTCAGTCTGACACCGTTGCACAAGGTTTTGGTTCACTCGGCCTCATGACATCCGTACTCATTACCCCTGATGGCCAAATTATGGAGTCTGAAGCAGCTCACGGAACCGTTACGCGTCACTTCCGCGACCACCAAGCAGGTAAAAAAACATCGACCAATCCTATCGCATCCATTTTTGCCTGGACACGCGGTTTGGCTTTCCGCGGCAAGCTAGACAACAACCAAGAACTTATTGACTTCTGTCTTACTCTTGAAAAAGTGTGTATTGAAACCGTTGAAAGCGGCATCATGACCAAAGACTTAGCTGTTTGTATTCATGGCAATAAAGTCAACCACGGTGACCACTACGTGTACACTGAAGAATTTTTAGACGCCCTCGATCAAGGGTTGAAAGCAAAAATGAATTAATTTAGAGGGGCTTAGGCCCCTTTTTTTATGCGTATACTTTGTCTGTTTTTACTACTGTCTCCTTTGGCCTTTACTCAAGGAATTCCCAATGAATGGCTTGGCTCCTATGAGGGTGTAATGGAAATCTATAATAACAACGGTTTACAACAAACCATTGGGGTTAACCTTGACTTACAAATCATGGACAGACAGAATTATTGGACCTATAATATGTCTTACATCAATCTAAAAGATGGAGAAGTCGTCAGTACCAAAGCCTACAAAATATTTTATGCAGAGGAAACCAAAAAACTTTGGATGGACGAAGGTGATAGTTTACTTATTGAAATGACACGTTTAGGCAATTGCTTTTATGACCACTTTGAATTGAGCGACATGTTTTTTAATTCAGCACTCTGCAAACAAGACGAAAACCTGCTGTTCGAAATTACCGGTGGACAAAAAAAACCAACATATACCAGTCCATATATTAAAGAAATTGAATGTTCTGTTGAAACCCTGCATTTCGACTTTCTACAACGTGTGCTACTCAAACCCAAAAAATGAAGTGCTTCAAAATTGTTTCGTTTTTAACTTTAGGTTTGTTTTCATGTAAAACGATTACAATAGAATTACCCATTCCTGACTTCAAAGTTGTTGATGAGGTCAGTGCGCCAGAGCCCTCCTTTCTTTCTTTACAAACTGAATTAGCCCTCAAGCCATATTTAACGGAAGCAGATAAAAGCTTAGATAAAAAGTTCAGCGGGGAGGAAGATCAGTGCGAAGGAATCCGTTACAATTACCATTTTGAGCGCGAACCGCTTTCTTTTCAATTAAAGGATAAAGAGGTGTTGTGTGATATTGATGGGAAGTTTGACTTGAGTTTGTCTTACTGCCCAGATTGCCAAAATGTCTTTGGAGAACCCATGTGTATCATTCCTCGTGTTTATGCCTCGTGTGGTGTGGGTGAGCCAAAAAGAAAAGTTCACATTTCTTACAAAAGTAAAATTGGCATCAGCGACAATTTTGAGTTAAAGTCTCAAACCAAATTAAATGAATTTACACTAATTGACCCTTGTAAAATCACGGTTTTTAGGTACGACGCAACCCCAACCATCGAAAAAGAAGTCAGAGCCTCCTTGGTACAACTCGAAAAAGAAGTCGATAAACAATTGGCTTCAGCGCCTATACGCAGCACCATGACAGAAGTGTGGAAATCGCTACAAGAACCTATTTTAGTTGAGCCTTACGGTTATTTTTACTTGCGGCCACAGCAAATTGGTATTGAAGACCTGACTTTAAAAAACGAAGGGCAAAAGGCGCTTTTTACGACCCAACTGGTTGCGCGGCCATTATTCTCTACGGATGCCATCACTTTGCCAAAATCCCGCTTACCTCAAAACACCCCTCAACCTAACGCCACAAACACAAGTGTTTTTAATCTTCGAACAGTTGCATCTTATGATTCTATTAACCGCTTCCTGCTCCGCGATTTCGATACACAGCAAATCAAAATCACGGATAAAAAGTATATCAATATAGATAAAGTACAAATATTAGGTCCGCAAGGTGAGCGCTTGGTCCTGTCTGTACAATTTTCTGGAACAAAAAAAGGAACGCTTTATTTGGTTGTTGAACCATATATTGACCTACAGCAACATTTAAGAATCCGAGAAGTTGATTATGAATTGCGCACCAAAAGTGTATTATTGCACTCGGCCAAGTGGATGCTGAACTCCAAACTAAAAGAACAACTCACCGCTAACATTGATGTTGATTTAAGTCCTATTCTCACAGAATCAAAAGCCGCTATTGAACAACAAATCAATAGCGAAATAACGAAAGGGGTTTGGTTACAAGGAAAAATAGACGAATTAAGTGTGCAAAACCTGCTTTTAACAACGGGTTTTTTAGTTGTAGACTTGCGTTTAAGTGGAAAGTTGAAACTAAAAATAGACTGATCCGTATAAAGGTTCTGTGAAAATTTTATTCAGTGCTATCTGTATGTTATTCGTAGGCTTATTATTTGGCCAACGCTCCACATATAATCATTGTTCAGGCGCTGTGTTTGCCCCAGTAGAAGGCAAATTCTCTCTTTCCTTCCTTGGTGATAAAAAATCAAATCAAATTTGGGTGGTATTTATCGCGCCTAAATCAGGACAAGTTGAGTTAGAAATAACGGAAGTTGGTTCCTCTTTAACGGTATCAACCGGTGTTATCATAAGAAGTAATGATGAAATTTGTGATTTATCTGAAAGAAAAAATCTAACTATTGACAGCATCGCTTTTGAATTAAGAGGAAGTGAAAATGTAAATTTTCACGTAGAAAAAAACCAATTTGCAAGTTTGTGTTTAACGACTGGTTCTGGTATAAAAGATGACGTCATTTTTAACTGTAAGTTCAAAGCCGACAATACGCAAGAAGAAGAACATGTACTGAACTTAGTTTACGACAAAACTTTACCTACCTACACCCTGCTTATCCGAGATGAACAAACCTTGACCCCGGTGGCGGGCCGCATTTTTTTACAAGGTAGTTCAGAAATAAGTGGTTCTTATTATGCCTCTAAATTGTTTATGAATCTCAAACAACCGATCAAAAAGGGCTCTATAAAAATCGATGCCCCTGGCTACTTTCCGGTTGAATTTAAAGAGCGTAGTATTCCCAATAACGGACAAAAAACAGATACAATACTATTACACAAATTTGAAGCAGGTGAACTCACCAAGCTTGAGCAAGTTTATTTTAGCGCGGGCCTTCCAGAAATAATGGAAGAATCTTATGCGCAACTCAATCGATTGAGGGATTTATTAATTCTGAACCCGAGTATTACAATAGAAATACACGGACATGTCAACTTGGATGAAAATAGTGCTAAAAAAGCACAAAAATTATCCAAACAGCGCGCAATAATGGTTAAAAAGTACCTTGTTCAAAATGGTGTTGCACCTGATCGCTTATTTCCGATCGGTTTTGGTTCTAGTAAACCTGTATTTGCCAAACCGCAAGACGAAGAACAAAAGGAAGCGAATCGGCGTGTGGAAATATTAATTCGTAAGAATTAACAAGATATTTTAGCTACACGTGTGGCGTGTCTTCCCCCTTCAAAAGCAGTATTTAAAAAACAAGTAACCATTTCTTTAGCTTGTTCCTCTGTAATAAAACGGGCAGGAAGCGCTATAATGTTCGCATCATTGTGTAAACGTGCTAATTCAGCTATTTCGGTTGTCCAGCAAAGTGCACAACGGATATCTTGATGCTTATTTGCAGTCATGCTTATACCATTTCCTGAACCACATAGAAGTATTCCTAAAGTTCCTGGATTTGATTCTACATGTTGAGCCACTGGATGAGCATAGTCTGGATAATCGATGCTGGCCTCAGAAAAACAACCGTAATCCTTAACTTCGTGACCTAAGGAGATTAAATATTCAATGATAACTTGTTTTGTCTGAAAACCTGCGTGATCTGCACCTATTGGAATAATCATGTTTTTCTTGTAAAATTAAGTACTATTTTGGGTTTAAACTTATAAACATTAGAAAATTAGACAGCGCTACAACTGAGTAAATAGGTTTGTTTTATAAACTAATGTAAGTTGGTTTTCGTTTAAAACATGTTGAAAACAGATTATAACGTTTTTTGGATATCTAGTTGTTTTGTATAAGCTCAAATACAGTTGAGATAACAACTATTTTTAAGCTTTCTTTTTACATAGCTTATGAACGTTTTTCAAACTTTTTAATGACTTTAAATACCTTATATTTTTGAACAACTCACTAAAATAGTTAATTGTGAATTAAAATATAAATACTTATTTATCAATTATTTACAATTATTTATAGGTTGAAATCATGTTGATAAAAGGAGTGTATTCAAGAAAGCAACTAAACAACCAAATAATTATAAACATATCAACAAGGTTAATAGTAGTAGTAAATTTTTTAGAAATTCTTTTAAAAGAAATATATTAATCTAATTAAGAAGCGCTTTAGCTGTTAATTTTGTAGCTAGCAAATGAAGTAGTAGTTTTATCCTATGCAAAATTCATATCACATACTCATTGATCAAATTGATGCTTTTATCAGGAAGTATTATAAAAATCAATTGGTACGAGGAAGTTTGTTGTTTACGTTGTTTTTTCTACTCGCTTTTTTACTTACGAGTTCCTTAGAATTTTTCGGGAGGTTTCCAGTTCTTGTTAGAGGAATTCTATTTTTTGGTTTTGTCGTACTTCAAAGTTATTTGTTCATTCGTTTCATAGGAATTCCCTTCAGTCGTTTATGGGCTTTCGGTAAAAGGATTTCTCATCTACAAGCTGCTGAAATCATAGGCGTGTTCTTTCCTGATGTTGCGGATAAATTAAAGAATACCATCCAGCTTCAACAAGATCTCGACGGTAATTTAGGTAATATTGACCTCATTGCAGCGAGTATTGCGCAACGAGCTAATCAATTGAGTGTCATTTCTTTTGAATCTGCAATTCAATACAAAACACAACGCCAGTATTTGAAATACCTCATTCCTGTATTAGTTGGTTTTTTAGGTGTAGCATGGTTTGTACCTCAAATACTGACACAAGGGTCTGCTAGGGTTTTGCAGTATACCAAAGAATTTCAGGAGCCTAATCCATATGAATTTATATTTAATAAAATCCCCAACAACTTAGAAGAAGGTAGTTCTTTTGAACTTTCTGTAAAAGTAAAACCTGCTCCAGGCTTCAATACTTTACCTAAGCAGTTGTATGTCATACTTGATCAAGGTAAGTTTTTAATGAAACAAGAAAAACGCAATACCTTTTCTTTTAAGTTCAATCAATTACAAAAATCTACTGCGTTTTACCTCACTACCAATGAGTTCAATAGTCCAAAACAATGGTTACGTGTAAACCGAAGAGCATTGTTAGGTACGTTACGTGCACACTGTATTTTTCCTAAATACCTTAATAAACCAGAGCGAACTTATGAAAATACTGGTGACTTGACCTTACCAGAAGGCACAGTAGTACGTTGGGAAATTGCAACAAAGAATACTAGTAAATTACAATTATTGTGGCAAAATACCACGAAAAAATTGGATCCTATATACAGTGAATTTACACAAGAATACCGCAGTAGTGGTCGCCAGAAATTAGTATTGACAAATACACAAACTTTTAAAACAGATACGATTAGTTCTAAAATAGAGGTGCTTAAAGATGCCCATCCGTTAATTGACATACAAGAAGAACAAGATTCTATCTATGATGGAAGAATGTATTTTCAAGGTACGATCACCGATGATTACGGTCTGAGTAGTTTGAAGTTTGTCTACACAATTGAACAAGCTAATGGTGAAAAGAAAACGCAAAAAGTAGATGTAGAAGCTGTTAAAGGAACCCTACAAAAATTTGATTTTGCAGTAGATTTTAGAAGGGAGAAAATAAAGTTAAATGACATAATCACTTATTACTTTGTTGTTTACGATAATGACGGCGTCAATGGACATAAAGCAACAAAAAGTGATTCACGCACCTATGAACTCCCTAGTTTAGAGGAATTAAACGAGCAGCGCAAAGAAGAACAAAATGAACAAATAAAAGATTTAGAAGATGTCTTTAAGAAAATGCAACAGTTCAATAAAGATGTGCAACAACTAAAGAAAGAAACCAGTCAATCAAAGACTAATAACTGGAATAAGCTCAATAAAGTAGAAAAATTACAACAAGAACAACTACAGCTTCAGCAACAAATTCAAGAGAGTTTGGAAGAAATGAAGCAAAGTACAGATCAAAAAAATCAACTGTCTCCACTCGATGAACAATTACTAGAAAAACAAGCGCTCCTCGAAGAATTACTCAAAGAAGTAATGGATGATGAATTAAAGGCGCTTTTAGATCAATTAGAGGCTTTATTGAAAGAACAAGATAAGGAACAATCTAAAGATAAATTAGAGCAGTTAGAGCAGACTTCTGAAGATATGAACAAACAATTAGATAGAAGTTTGGAATTATTGAAGAAAATGCAGGTAAATGAACGCATAGATGACCTTGAAAAAGAATTAGATCAACTCGCTAAAGAGCAAGAAGAAATAAAAGAGGAGAGTCAAAATCTAAGTAAAGAAGACTTACTCAAGAAACAAAAAGAACTAAATGAAAAGTTTGAAGAAGTAAAGAAGGAATTAAATGAGGTTCAAGAACTAAATAAAGATTTAGCACGGCCTCTTGACCTAGATATATTAGATGCATTGGAGCAGCAAGTTTCTGACGATTTGCAAAACGCAGCACAGGAAATATCTGAAGGTAAATCTAAAAAAGCTGGTGAGAAACAAAAATCGGCAGCCGACGGTATGAAAGCGATGTCATCTCAATTGAACGCCAAGCAGAACCAATCTAACAAGGAGCAACAAGAAGAAGACATGGAAAGTCTTAGAGCTATCTTAGAAGGTTTAATAAACTTGAGTTTTGATCAAGAAAAAACACAAAAACATTTTGTAAAAATCAGCACCAAAGATCCTGTCTATAGAAAATTAGGTAGACGGCAGCAAAGGATAAACGACGATACTAAAATCATTAAAGATAGTTTGTTAGCACTCGCTAAAAGACAACCAAAAATTGCAACTTTCATAGATGCTGAACTGAATGCCATAGCAACACAACAGAAAGCAACTATAGAAGCCATTGACGACCACAAAAAGAAGGACATTGAAAAACATCAGCAATTAGTCATGACCTCTTATAACAATCTCGCATTGTTACTCAATGAAGCATTGCAATCCATGCAACAACAAATGAATGCGGAAATGCAAGGAAGTGGTAGTTGTGAAAACCCTGGAAAGGGGCGGCCTAAACCAGGCCAGTCGATGTCTTCAGGAGACATGAAAGAAATGCTCAAGAAGCAACTCGAGCAAATGCAAAAAGGATCAAATCCAGGCGGAAATAAACCCGGTTCTAAACCCGGTTCGGCACCAGGTAAAGAAGGTGAGGCTGGGCAAGGTTTACCTGGCTTAGGCTCCAAAGAGTTGGCGCGAATGGCAGCAGAGCAAACAGCGATTCGTCAGCGTTTAGAGCAGCTCAAACAAGAGCTGAATAAAGAAGGAAAAGGTTTGGGAAATCAGTTGAATCCTTTATTGAAGGAGCTTGAAGAACAAGAGAAAGATTTATTACTTAAACGTGTGAATCCGCAAACGATTCAAAGACAAAAAGAAATACTCACTCGTTTATTAGAGAGCGAGAATGCGATCATGAAACGCGGTTACGAAGAGAAACGTGAAGCACAATCAGCAAAAGATGTAGAAAAAGGTAACCAAATTCGATTTGATGAGTATAAAAGGTCCAAATGGAATGAATTGGAATTGATCAAGTCTATTGATCCTGCTTTACAGTTATACTATAAACAAAGATCAGACGCTTATTTAAACCAGTAATTTCCCGGATTTTTATCATATGAAAGAAGGTTTTTCTATAGTAGCAGAAGTTGTTTTACCATCTGATTATCAGTCACTTATAGACGTTGAAAAGATAGTTGGTAATGTTTGTGATGATTTTGGTGTGCCAGAGGATGCATTTGGTAATGTTTTAATAGCGGTATCAGAGGCAGTTAATAATGCCATTCAACACGGCAATAAGAACAACCCCGAAGCTAAAGTTGAAATTAAAGTAGCCAATCAAAACGATACGTTTTGTATTCAAGTAAAGGATGAAGGCCAAGGTTTTTCATATGAAGACCTGCCAGACCCTACAGCACCTGAAAACCTACTTAAGGATAGCGGAAGAGGTGTTTTCTTAATGAAGAATCTTGCTGACGAAGTTGAATTTCTGAATACAGGAAGCACTGTTAATCTTTACTTTCATAAATGACGACAATCATCAATCTTGGTGTCAAATTACCATCATTCGTATCAAAAAAGGATTTAAAACAAGCTGTAAAGGATCTTGTTTTAAATGAGGGTAAAACACTTAAAGATTTAAGCCTTGTTTTCACTGATGACGATTATTTATTGGAGGTTAATAAACAGTACCTCAACCATGATTACTTTACTGACGTCATCACCTTTGATTATTCTGATTTTCCTGGTGTTTCAGGCGATGTTATGATTTCTTTAGATCGCGTAAAAGACAACGCTCTTTCCATGAATCTTGCTTATGAGCATGAATTTTACCGAGTGGTTTTCCATGGTGTGTTGCATTTATGTGGCTACAAGGATAAGGAAAAGGAAGATGTAATGGTCATGCGGGAAAAGGAAGATTTTTATATTCACAGGTTTGTTTCACGTGAAACAAACTCCAATTAAAACTTGTTGTTTCACGTGAAACACAAACACAATGTTAGATAAATACGATGTAATTGTTGTAGGCGCTGGCCATGCAGGTTGTGAAGCCGCAAACGCTGCAGCACGAATGGGAAGTAAGGTTTTGTTGGTAACAATGAACATGAACACCATTGCGCAAATGAGTTGTAATCCCGCAATGGGAGGTGTCGCAAAAGGACAGATAGTTAGAGAAATCGATGCATTGGGCGGGGGTTCAGGAATTGTCAGCGACAAAAGCGCCTTACAATTTAGAATGTTAAACCGGTCAAAAGGACCAGCAATGTGGTCTCCTCGCACTCAAAACGACCGCGTTATGTTTTCTTTGGAGTGGAGGTATTTGCTAGAACAAAACCCAAATGTAGATTTCTGGCAAGATATGTGCGTGGGTGTTTTAATAGAACGAAATACTATTATTGGTGTTCAACTTGCTATGGGAACCAAGGTTTACGGAACAACAGTAGTGCTCACAAACGGCACTTTCTTAAATGGTTTGATTCATTTAGGAGAGAAGCAATTCGGTGGAGGTAGGGCAGGAGAAAAAGCGGCAACAGGTTTAACGGAGTCTTTAGTTGCGTTTGGTTTTGAAGCTGGTAGAATGAAGACCGGAACTCCTCCTAGAGTAGATGGTCGCAGTTTAGATTATTCCAAAATGGAAGTCCAGGACGGAGATGAAAACCCCTCTAAATTTAGTTATGGCAACACAAGTGCATTAAGTAAACAGCTTCCTTGTCACATCACATATACCAATACGCATACGCATGAATTATTGCGGACTGGTTTTGATCGCTCTCCTATGTTTAATGGAGCAATCAAAAGTAGCGGACCTCGTTATTGTCCGAGTATTGAGGATAAAATTTCTCGTTTCGCCGACAGAGATCGCCACCAAATATTCGTTGAACCCGAAGGTTGGAATACAGTAGAAATCTATGTAAATGGCTTCAGTACGTCTTTGCCAGAAGAGGTCCAATACGCGGCCTTGAAGTCGATTCCAGGTTTTGAAAAAGTAAAAATGTTTCGACCCGGCTATGCTATAGAATACGATTATTTTCCACCGACGCAATTGAAGCACTCCTTAGAAACGAAGTTGATCAACAACTTGTTTTTTGCAGGGCAAATTAACGGAACAACCGGTTACGAAGAGGCGGCGTGCCAGGGTTTAATGGCGGGTATCAATGCACATCAAAAGGCTCAAGAAAAAGAACATTTTATATTATCTAGAAGTGAAGCATACATCGGTGTGCTAATCGACGACCTTATTACGAAAGGCACAAACGAACCTTACCGCATGTTTACAAGTAGAGCAGAATTTAGGATTTTACTTAGACAAGACAATGCGGATGAACGACTAACTCCTCTAGGGTTTGAACTCGGTTTAGCTGATCAGGCTGCCTTAGATAAAGTAGAACGAAAGCAAGTTTTAACCAAGCAGTTGAAAACAAAATTGCGCGAGATAGGAATCAGCCCAGATGAAGCAAACCCTTTACTGGTTGCAAAAGAATCTGCACCTATAAGTCAACAAGTAAAAGCTAGTTCTCTAATCACAAGGCCACACATCTCATTAACGGATTTAGTTTCAGTAAGTGCTCAAACTGCAACAGCTGTTGCTGAAGTGCTCAACGAAGAACCATTAGCTGTCGAGCAAACAGAAATCCTATTGAAGTACGAAGGTTACATTGATAGAGAAGAAGAACAAGCCCAAAAACACCAGCGTTTGGAAAACCTTCAACTTCCTAATACGCTCGATTATTTTCAAATTAAAAGTTTGAGCATCGAAGCAAAGGAAAAACTCTCAAAAATCCAGCCAGCAACAATTGGTCAGGCCGCCCGTGTTTCAGGGGTGTCTCCTAGTGATATTTCTGTGTTGTTGGTCCATTTAGGCCGCTAAAATCGATTTTAAAGCGTTTTAACACCTGTTTTTCTTCTTTCAGCTTAAATCACCTTGGGTTATATGAGAAGTGTTCTTAAAACACACTTATAAGAGCGTGATTTTTGGCAATTAAGGCAATTTCGGCTTTTTTAGTACCTTTATTGCATGTCTAAGCGTATCGTTCTCTTTATTGATAGTGTGCATCCTGTTTTAGAGGAAAAACTCACACAGGCCGGATTTTTATGTCAGCGCCATTTCAAAAGCAATTTTGAAGACTTACAAAATGTTTTGCCTCAAGCTTACGGGCTTGTCATTCGATCTCGATTTACCATCGACGAAACTTTTTTAGCTTTTTGCCCAAATCTTCAGTTTATAGCTAGATCTGGTTCGGGTTTAGAAAACATCGATGTCAAACTTTGTCAAGCATTAAATATCCGACTCTATAATTCTCCCGAAGGAAACAGAAACGCCGTTGCTGAGCACGCTTTAGGTCTGCTCTTGGGTTTAATGAATAAACTGAATAAGGCGCACCAAGAGGTGAGAAATGGTGTATGGGACAGAGAAGGAAATAGAGGAGAAGAGCTCGATGGCAAAACGATTGGTATCATTGGTTATGGCAATAATGGCGCTGCGTTTGCAAAAAAACTAAGGGGTTTTGATGTAAAGGTATTGGCTTACGATAAATATAAATCGGGCTTTGGTGATTACCAAGTGCAAGAATGTACGCTTGAAGCACTACAAGAACAAGCAGACATCATTAGTTTTCATGTGCCACAAAACAAGGAGACAAAGCATTTTTTCAATAGTGAATTCTTGGGACAAATGGCTAAACCATTTTATCTACTTAATTTGTCCAGAGGCAAGGTTGTGGCAACAGCTGCTATAGTTGAAGGATTGAAGTCGGGTCAAATAAAAGGAGCGGGTTTAGATGTACTCGAATACGAGCAAAAAAGTTTTGAGTCTTTTTTTGATCAAGAGATGCCAACTGATTTTCAATATTTAGTTTCCGCTGATAACGTATGTTTGACGCCTCATGTAGGGGGCTGGACAACAGAGAGTTATGTAAAACTTAGTAGTGTTTTAGCCGACAAAATTCTTTCCGACGAACTGAATTAATCTTCTTGCCAGTCATCCATGAAACGGTCGAGTTCGCGTCGGTCTTTCTTTGTAGGTTTACCGTCTGTAAGTCTGTAGTTGCGTTGGGCCTCCTGATATGCCTTGAGTTTCTCGATTTCTTCAAGGGAAGTGTGGTCTTGAATGTAATCTTTGACAAGTGGTGCGCCAACACGTTTGTCTAACAAGTCAATAACCTTATACTGAAAGCGTGCACTGTGTTTGAGTAGCACAATAGTTTCACCTATTTTGACCTCTCGAGATGGTTTCACGTTTGCATCGTTGATCAAGACGCGGCCTTTAGAAATGAGTTCGCTGGCTTGAGAACGGGTTTTACTGAGCCGCACGGCCCAAATATATTTATCCAAGCGGATTTTCATCGCGTATTTTTTTCGGCAGACCGTTATAAACGAGCTGATAGGAGTGGTTGATGAGCTCCTTCAGGAGTTGGTCGTCTACGTCATTGAAGAATTGAATGGTATTCCAATGTTTATGGTTCATGTGAAACCCTGGAATAACGGCAGCGTATCTTTCTCGAAGCTCCAGTGCATAGGTAGGGTCGCATTTGAGGTTGATACCATCGTAATCTTCGACGTCTACTAACGCAAATATTTTTCCGAAAACCTTAAAAACAAGCGTTTTGTTGTCAAAAGGGAAGCTGTCGGTAGCGCCAACCTTTTGAATACAAAAGAGATGAAGCTCCTCTATATTCATTGTGGTTATGCAAGAATAGGGTCTGGTTTGCCTAGGTTTTTTAACATTTTAGTGTGCTCTGCAAGGGCGTTGTAAAATGTTTGATAACAATGATAAGGCAATTGGTATTCTTTAGCTGTTGTTTCTACAATTTTAGAAATTTCTTTGTAGTGAATATGGCAGATAGAAGGAAATAAGTGGTGCTCAACTTGATAATTCAAGCCACCAACATACCAAGAGAACAATTTGGCTTTAGGGGCAAAATTAGCAGTGTTGTACAATTGACTAACCGCCCAATCTGCTTCAACAACACCTGAGTTATTTGGCATTGGAAACGTTGAGGTCGGAACAATGTGAGCAGGCTGAAAAATCATGGCTAAGATAAGACCACAAATGAATTGCATCATGAGAAAACCAAGAATGTTGGTTAACCAGCTTGCGCCTCCGTAATAGATCGGCAAGAATAAAAAGATGCCAGTGTAAATCAATTTGAAGACAATGATTCTAAACATGTGTTGACCAAAAGTAACACCTTGGGCTTCAATAAGGCCTTTCTTTTTGTAGCGAAAAGCTTGTTGGTAGTCTTTTGTAAGGTACCAGAAAAGGGTCATCATGCCGTAAAAAAACCAAGCATATAAATACTGGAATTTGTGAATAGCATAATGCTTTGAATGCGGCGAAAAACGAAGCATAAATAACGGTGGGTCGATGTCTTCGTCGTGGTCAGTAACGTTAGTGTAGGTGTGGTGTAGCACGTTGTGCTGAATGCGCCAATTGCGTGCGCTTCCACCTAATAGAATCATGACATTACTCACGAGGGTGTTAACCCATTCTTTGCGTGAATAAGCACCATGGTTGGCATCGTGCATTACTGATAATCCTACGCCGGCCATTCCAAAACCCATAACGGCCCATAACCCATAATAGGCGATCATTGGCAATTCTTGTTTGTATAGGAAGCCGTAAGGTGTTAAAAACAAGGTGAGTAGCGCAAAAGTTTTAAAAACCATTGCTGCGTTAGCAGTTTTAGAGATGTTGTTATCCTTGAAATAAGCATTTACTCTAGACTTCAGGGTTTTATAAAACTCTGTGTTGTGTTCTTTGGAGAACTGGACGGGTGCGTAGGCCATTTAGTAAGTTTAGACACCAAAGTTAATCAAATATAAAGAAGCAATTGAATTCCTTATATAGATTTCCTTTATGCCAGACCTTGAAGAGCACATAATTTTTTGTAATAACTTTCCTGAGTGAGTAATGTTTCGTGGTTGCCCCGCTCCACTATTTGTCCTTTGGAAAGTACAATAATTTCGTCCGCGTTCTTAACCGTCGACAAACGATGGGCGATTACAAACGAAGTTCTTTTGTGCATCAGGTTCTCTAGTGCTTGCTGCACCAGGGTTTCCGATGCGGTGTCTAATGCAGAAGTGGCTTCGTCAAGAATGAGAATGGCAGGGTTTTTATAGACTGCCCGCGCAATTGCAATGCGTTGTTTTTGTCCGCCAGAGAGTTTGTTACCGCGTTCTCCCAAAATAGTTTGGTATCCGTTTTCTAGCTCCAAAATAAATTCATGCGCATTGGCAACTTTTGCCGCTGCGGTAATTTTTTCTAAATCTGGGTTTTCATCTCCAAAAGCGATGTTTTGAGCTGCTGTCATGTTGAAGAGGATAGATTCTTGGCTCACTACACCGATGAGACCGCGTAAAGATGCCAAGCTAAGGTCTCTTAAATCGATGCCATCAATTTCAATGGAGCCAGCTGAAACATCATAAAAGCGCTGCAATAAATCCATAAGTGTGGACTTCCCGCTTCCGGATTCTCCGACAATAGCCACTAAGGAACCTTTTTTAACCCGCCAATTGACATCTTGTAAAACAGGTTGTTCTTGATAAGAAAAACCAACTTGATGAAACGCGATGTCAGTGTTGAATGCTTCGAGTTGGATACTGTTGGGTTTTTCAATTATGGTTTCTTGTGCATGCAGTAAGCTGTTGATCCTGTCTTGAGACGCCTGGGCTTTTGTCATGTTGGCCATGTTGTTGGAAACACTCTGAATGGGCCTGAGAAATTGGGAGAATACAATGATGTAAGTTAAAAATACTTCACCGGTAAGGCCAATTTCTTCGCCGTTTAGGATGAGGCGACCCCCAAAATAAACCAAGGCCAGTAAAACGGTGGCGCCAAGTGTTTCGTTCACAAGCGGCGAAAGGTCTCGTTTTCTGAAAACACGCGTCGCAAGTTTTTGGTGTTGGTCGTTTTTTTGTTGAAATGCGCTTGAAATGAAGCCAATTGCATCGAATGCTTTAATCACGCGCACACCCCCAAGGTGTTCGTCCATGGAGGCATACAGAAATCCGAGTTGTTCTTGTGTTTTGTGGGCGGTTCTTTTGAGGCTTTTGCCAATTCGGGAAATCACAAATGCAGAAACAGGCAATAGGAGCAGGGAAATTAGGGTGAGTTGCGGGCTCATGTAAACGAGCGTAATCAGATTGATGAGTATGGCTAATGGCTCTCTGAAAATGAGCTCCAAAAGACTAACAACCGCCACTTCAATTTCGTTGACGTCGCTGTTCATTCGCGCCATGAGGTCGCCCTTTTTTTCGTTGCTATGGTAACTAAGGGGTAGTTTTAGGGACTTTTCAAACAAAGCACCTCTTACGTCCCGCACTACAGACATGCGCAATTTGGATTGTGTCCAAACCGCGCCGTATCGAAATATATTTTTGAATAAAAACGCTAAAAAAACACTCACACATACAAAGAGCAACGCCCCTTTTGGATCTGTTTTCACCAAAATGTACATTTCGTAGTTATAGCTGTCTTTTACAAAATCAACAATTCCGGAGAGGCCTCCTTGCCATTTTGGAGCACCAACAACGCTCAAGGGTTCTTCGGTCCTGAAAATCAACTGCAAAACCGGTACAAACAAGACCAAAGAAAGCAAGTTGAATACAACAAATAGGAAATTAAACAAAATAGTAGCCCAAGCAAGGCCCTTGTATTTAAAGGTGTAGTTGTATATTTCTTTGTAGTAAGACATTGACACAAAGATACATTTTTGTTTAGATGCAGCCCTTCACCACAAGTATTCTTACCTTTGCAACATGAGTTCAATCCGTCAGCAAAAAATTGAAGCCGTTATTCAGGCCGAACTAGCCGCTTTTTTCCAAAGACAAGCAGGAGAAATTTGTTTAGGAGCCATGGTGTCTGTTACGGTAGTCCGTATCACCTCTGATCTCAGTCTTGCCAGAATTTACCTCAGTGTTTTTGCAGGACCAGACAAACAAGTTGTGTTGGAGAGCATTCAGGCTAATCGCGGCAAAATCCGTCTCGAGGTAGGCAAAAGACTCAAAAATTTGCGCAAAATCCCAGACTTGGTTTTTCACATCGACGATTCTTTAGATTACGCGCTCAAGATCGACGAACTCCTCAAGAAATAAATCATCAAAACAGCGCTTTACATAGCGAAACGGTATCTTTTTAGTCGTTCGAAGCGCTCGATTGTCAGTATTATTTCCAGAATTTCTGTTGTTGGAATAGCGGTCTGCACAGCTGCAATGGTGATACTTCTCTCCGCTTTCAATGGCATTGAAGAAATGATCTCCAAGCTTTATACTTCTTTTGATGCCCCAATTACAATTCAGCACCAAACTAGAAAAACATTTTTTTTACGTCAAATAGATCTGAACAAGCTTCAAAAAACCAAAGGTGTTCATTCTTACAGCAAAGAGCTAGAAGAACTCGTGGTTTTGCGCAAAAACCAACGTTGGATCAACGCCAACATGCATGCTGTCGACGCTGAGTTCATTAGACAAGCAAAAGTGAATGCACACTTGATCAACCATGTGGGCGCACCATTTTTGAATCAGGTAAACTATGTTTTTTTAGGCGCAGATGTTTTTTCAAAATTGAAGTTAGGCTTAGGGTCCACTCAAAACAACATCCAAATTTATGCGCCCAAACGCGGCATGCGGATGAAGTTTGGGAAAACACCGTTTCATATTCAGCAAATAGAAGTAGCAGGCGCATTGAATTACAATCAAGAACTAAATAGCAATGCCTTACTTTGGAACTATGATGCTGCCACCGAGCTCTTTGGACAAGAAGGATCTGCGACACGCCTTCATGTTTATCCGGAGCGCAACACCGACCTTGATGAATTGATATCTGCACTTAAAGCACAGCTTGGATCAGATTTTTTAGTCCGAACCCAACTCGAAAAAAATGAGCTCATCTATAAAACAAGCCGTTCTGAAAGGCTTGTGGTGTTCATTATATTATTATTTGTTTTTGTGTTGGCTTCCTTTAATTTGATTGCCACACTCACCATGCTCATACATGAAAAACAAGCTAATTTGCAAATACTAAAAGCGATTGGTATGACCCCACAAAACCGCTTTCAGATTTTCTTTTTTGAAGGTTTATTGTTGTCGTTTTTGGGGATACTAATTGGTTTGGTATTTGGCTTGCTCATTTGCTGGTCTCAGCAATATTTTGGTTGGTTAATTGTGCCCGGAGCCAATGTTCCATTTCCAATTGTCTTTAAGTTAGCAGACTTCTCAAGCATACTATTCGCTTCCAGTGCATTAGCCTTTTTGTTTACGTATTTTCCCGTTCGCTTTTTACTGCGTAGGTCTTAGATTATTTGTGCTAAAATAATTTTGCGCTTTTCTCGAGCATTTCAAATAAAATCTCGTATATTTGCGCCCGAATTTAAAAGACAAATGATGTCATCAATCAAAGGAAAAATCTCTCAAGTAATCGGTCCAGTTGTGGACGTCCGATTCGAGCGCGGTACTGCGCTACCAAACATTTATGATGCATTGGAAGTATACAAAACTGACGGTACACGCGTCGTTTTGGAGGTTCAGGCTCACGTAGGAGAAAACGCAATTCGCGCCATCTCTATGGATTCCACCGATGGTTTTACCCGCGGAATGGAAGTTGTTTCTACTGGTATTCCAATCAAAATGCCTACCGGAGATCGCATCAAAGGCCGCTTATTCAATGTAGTAGGTGAGGCTATCGATGGCATCAACACCATGGACAACGTAGACGGCTTACCTATCCACAGAGAAGCACCAAAATTTGATCAATTATCTACAGCTACTGAAATCCTATTTACAGGTATCAAAGTAATCGACCTTATCGAACCTTATGCAAAAGGTGGTAAAATTGGTCTTTTCGGTGGTGCTGGTGTAGGTAAAACAGTACTTATCCAAGAATTAATTAATAACATCGCAAAAGGACACGGTGGTTTATCCGTTTTTGCAGGTGTAGGTGAGCGTACCCGCGAAGGAAACGACTTACTTCGCGAGATGTTGGAGTCAGGTATCATCAAATACGGTGACGACTTCATGCACTCAATGGAAGAAGGCGGTTGGGACCTTTCTAAGGTAGACCTCAACGAAATGAAAGAATCTAAAGCAACATTTGTATTTGGTCAGATGAATGAGCCTCCAGGAGCACGTGCTCGTGTAGCGCTTTCTGGTCTTACTATTGCAGAATATTTCCGCGACGGTGACGGCGAAGGACAAGGTAAAGACATCCTTTTCTTCGTAGACAACATCTTCCGCTTTACGCAGGCTGGTTCAGAAGTATCTGCACTACTTGGTCGTATGCCTTCAGCTGTAGGTTACCAACCAACACTTGCTACCGAAATGGGTGCCATGCAAGAGCGCATTACCTCTACAAAAAATGGTTCCATTACTTCGGTTCAAGCGGTATACGTTCCTGCCGATGACCTTACCGACCCGGCTCCGGCAAATACCTTTGCCCACTTAGATGCCACTACCGTACTTTCACGTAAAATTGCCGAATTAGGAATCTATCCTGCGGTTGATCCACTAGACTCAACTTCACGTATCCTTACGCAAGAAATCGTTGGTGAAGAACATTACAACTGTGCACAACGCGTTAAATTAACTTTGCAACGCTACAAAGAACTTCAAGACATCATCGCTATCTTAGGTATGGATGAACTTTCTGAAGAAGACAAAATGATTGTACACCGCGCACGTCGTGTACAACGTTTCTTATCACAGCCGTTCCACGTTGCCGAGCAATTTACAGGTATCCCAGGTGTACTCGTAGACATCCAAGACACCATCAAAGCTTTCAACGACATCCTCGATGGCAAATATGACAAATACCCGGAAGCAGCATTTAACCTTAAAGGTGGTATCGAAGATGTAATTGCTGCCGGTGATAAAATGTTAGCTGAAGCTTAGTCATGATATTAGAAATCATCACACCAGAAGCAAGCCTTTTTAAAGGAGAGGTGAGCAGTGTTAGTCTTCCTGGACTCGACGGTGTTTTCCAGGTTTTAAATAACCACGCACCCATTATTTCTTCATTGAGAAAAGGCGAGTTGCGTTTTGAAACGAGCACTCCTGTTGAACCCAATGCGCACCTTGAGGTGTCAGGTACTTCGGTAAGTGTCCAAATCAAAGGTGGTGTGGCTGAACTTAACAACCAAAAATTAATCGTTTTAGCTGAATAAAACGTTCACAACATTACACAAAAAGGGATTGGTTTCACCACTCCCTTTTTTTATGACATTTTCAGCAAAAGTTTGTGTATTTTCGTTTTACTAAATGAGCACTATTAACAACCTTGATTTACAGAATATTCCGCGCCACGTAGCTTTCATAATGGATGGCAATGGGCGTTGGGCTAAAAACAAGGGTCAGCACCGCTTATTTGGGCATGCTGCCGGTGTAGAATCTGTAAAGTCTGTTATTCAAACTGCCCGAGAACTCGGTGTTTCTTACCTTACGCTATATGCTTTTTCTACTGAAAACTGGGCGCGCCCAAGCGATGAAGTGGAAGGATTAATGAATTTACTAGTAGACGCTATTGCCAATGAAGTTGACGAAATGCATGCCAACGGCGTGCGTTTACTTACAATTGGCGATATCCAAGGGCTTCCTGGCAATTGCTATGAGTCTTTATTGTCGGCAATGGACCGAACCAAAGACAACACAGCGCTCACCTTGATATTAGCCCTTAATTATTCAGCCCGACAAGAAATCATTAAGGCGGCTCTTGCAGCTCACCAACTCATGCAAGACGCACAGCTTTCTAGTACTGACTTATCAGAACAAGTTTTTTCGTCCTTGCTGCAAACCAAAGACATTCCTGATCCAGAATTACTCATTCGAACGAGTGGTGAATGCCGCATTAGTAACTTTTTGCTTTGGCAATTGTCTTATACAGAGTTGCTTTTTACAGATACCCATTGGCCAGATTTCCGTCGCGAAGCATTTATTGATGCGATCGCTAATTTTCAGAAGAGAGAAAGGCGTTTTGGAATGGTATCTGAACAAATTCAAACCACTAAATGAATAAAATACTCTTTTTAATGCTGCTGTTTTGTGCCGGTTTTACGCTGGCCCAAACGCCAAATAATTTAGGTGGTCTAGATTTCGATTATGCCAATCCGCAAACTTTCGAAATTGGCCCTGTAAGGGTTATTGGGGCCGACAACTACGACCATCAAGCCATCAAGCTCATCGCTGGGCTCCGCACGGGCCAAAAAATCACGTTACCTAGTCAGCAAATTAACAAAGCCATTCAAAATCTGTGGGCGGAGGGCTTGTTTTCAGACGTTGCCATTTATGCTGAAAAAGAGATAGGGGGCATTGTTTATTTAGTCATTGAACTCAGCCCAAGACCAAAACTTTCTAAATTTAGATTTGTAGGGGTAAATAAACGTGAAGCCGATAAACTCCGTGAAGAGATTTCGCTTTATGCGGGTAAAACGATTACTGAAAACCTCGTTTTTGAAACCAACAATAAAATCAGGGGTTATTACCGCGACAAGGGTTTTTTACACGCAAAGGTTCAGATTGACCGTCAGATGGATACCCTTATAAACAATTCTGAAATCTTTATCATTAATGTGAATAAAGGCATCAAAATTGGCATTAAAGAAATCGAATTTGTCGGTGTTACCTCCGTTCCAATTTGGAAGTTGCGCATGGCTATGAAAGATACCAAACAGAAAGGTCCACAGCGTCTGTTTAAGCGTTCTAAATATACAGAAGGCAGTTACGAAACAGACAAAAAAGCTTTACTAGCCAAGTTTAATGCAGAAGGATTGCGCGACGCAACTATTGTCCGCGACTCCGTCTACATGCTCGACGACAAAAACATGAAAATCCGCATTGAAATCAATGAAGGAGAAAAGTACTATTTTGGCGAAATCGAATGGATTGGAAATTCTAAATACCGATCTAGCTTCTTGGACACCGTTTTAGGTATCAAGCCCGGGGACCTCTACAATAAAGACCTCTTTAACCAGCGGCTATATGGCAATGGCGACGGCCGCGACATCTCCTCGCTATACATGGACCGCGGTTATTTGTTTTTCCAAATTTCCCCTGTTGAAACCGGTGTCAAGGACAACAAGATCAATCATCAGGTAAGGCTGATCGAAGGAAAAGAAGCGCATATTGGTGATGTAACCATTCGCGGCAACACCAAAACCAATGACCACGTTATTTTGCGCGAAATCCGCACCAAACCAGGCGATCTATTTAACAAAGCAGACATCATGCGTACGCAGCGTGAGTTGGCACAGCTTGGCTTTTTTGATGAGCAAGGTTTTCAGGTGAATCCAAAACCGAATCCGGCCAACGGAACGGTAGACATCGAGTATGTTGTTGCCGAAAAATCCAGCGACCAAATTGAACTATCTGGTGGTTACGGTGGTGCAGGTCCAAATACTTCAGGGCGCGTTATTGGTACGCTCGGGTTGTCTTTCAACAATTTTTCTACCAAGAACTTTTTCAAAAAAGATGCTTGGAGTCCACTTCCAGGTGGCGACGGCCAAAGACTTACTATTAGGGCACAATCAACAGGGCGCTTTTATCAAGGCTATAATTTTTCTTTCACAGAACCATGGTTAGGCGGAAAGAAGCCAAACTCCCTCACTTTTTATGTGACCAATTCTTCTATTTCAACAAATGGTTTGTTGCGCACTAACCCAGACTACAACGGCATCTCTATTTCTGGTGCAGGCGTTGCCATGGGACGTCGAAAAAAATGGCCAGATGACTACTTTGTAGCTTCTTATGAGCTTTCTTATCAATATTACGATGTACAGAAATATTCATTCTTCCCACTTTTCCAGAATGGATATGCAAACGACATCTCCCTCAAGTACACACTGCAACGCAGTTCAGTAAGCGCGCCAATTTATCCGCAAAACGGCTCTAATTTCACGTTCTCGGCAAAAGCAACGGCACCTTATTCAATGTTTGGTCCAGAAAAAGACTATGCTAGTATGTCGCAGCAAGACCGCTATAAATACTTGGAATATTTCAAACTCAAGTTTACTGGGGAGTGGTATACACCGCTTAGCGCCGACAAAAAACTCGTCTTGATGTCGCGCTTTGGCTTTGGCTATATGGGCGCTTACAATAAGGCTAAAGGCATTTCTCCCTTTGACCGCTTTATTATGGGCGGTAGCGGCTTAACCGGAATGGGCGCTAATCAAATTGGGGGGCGTGAAATCATCGCTTTGCGGGGCTATGAAGACCAAACCATTTCCTCTTCTGGTGGCGATCCTATTGTGGCTAAGTACACTTTGGAATTGCGCTACCCGATCTCTCTCAATCCGCAAGCAACGTTCTACGCACTATCTTTCTTAGAGGCAGGCAACACTTACCCGAGCTTTGATAAATTCAATCCGTTTAATGTAAAACGCACCGCTGGTGTAGGTATCCGCGTGTTTTTACCGATGTTTGGTATGCTCGGTCTAGATTACGGTCTTGGTTTTGATCAACTCGATTCTTGGTCGAGCGGTTTTGGCAAGGGTTCAGACCTTGATATCAACGCTAAAGGTTATTATCCTAAACTGACATTTACAATCGGGATGAACCTCGGAGAATTGTAGCATTGACAATAAATTGGTAACTTCGTCGTTCTAAGCACGCAAATGAAACTCATGAAATACCTCGCGCTACTTATTTTGGTTTTTGGCATGCGATTTGTCAGTGCTCAGACCTACGCTTTTATCGACTCTGACTACATCCTTGAAAATGTACCGGAATACGCCGAAGCGAAAGAACGCCTAGATAAAATGGCTGAGCGTTGGACTAAAGAAATCGAAGACCGCTACGCGACCATCAAAGACCTCAAAAGTAACTTTGATCGCGAAGAGGTGCTCCTTCCAAAAGAGGAAAGAGAAAAAAGAAAAGTTGAAATAGAGAAACTTGAAAAAGAAGCAATTGACCTCCAAACCCAGCACTTTGGGTCTAACGGCGATTACTTCCAAAAGCGTCAAGAACTCATTAAACCAATTCAAGACCGCGTTTTTACCGCCATGAAAAAAGTGGCAAAAAGAGAAGGTTACGCTTTTGTGTTTGACAAAGCAAACCAAAGTAATTTGCTCTACGCAGAAAAAGAATTCGACATCTCTGATGAGGTACTCGAAGAAATGGGAATAACTAAATAAATATAAAAATGAGTTTAATTAAAGTAAGTATTCTTAACCAAGCGGATTCAAGAGGCGAATTCAGAAAGTACTTCTCGGAGGATATTCTCGCATCTATACCAGATTTTGGGAGACCCGTCGAGATGTATTCATCTAGTTCACACAGCGGGGTCATAAGAGGTCTACATTTTCAACACGGGCAGAATAAATTGACACGACTGGTCTGGGTGTCTTCTGGGGAAATTGACGATGTTGCGGTTGACTTAAGAAAAGGCGATTCCTATGGTCAAATCCATCGAACACACCTTAGGGATAGCGAACATGTATTG